>JADFUX010000076.1 GCA_015222255.1 Chloroflexota bacterium | reverse complement strand
TGTCTAATCAAGCAACTGTGCTGTAGGCAAGGGATAGAACGGAAACCAGTCAGGAGGCTCGAATCCCGGAGGCATATCTTGATTACTATTCCTAAAGTAGAAGGTGTGGAATATGCTTTGGTAGAGCCACCCGGCGAGGCGGGCATTAGCTGACACACCGTTAGAGACAGAGAACGCCGGCGAAAGCCTATAGCTGCACCCCTCGGTAGAGAGCAATCGCAACGTTGAATTTTGGAGTTAACAATATGTGGAGGTATGAAACTTGGATAACCGTCAAGGAAATCAAAGGTGATTGCCGTTTTCATGCGGTTAGTCTAATCTACCCCTGTGAATTCTATGATGGTTTGACAGCCATGGCCAACCGTCTCAGCCCGCAATATCAAGATGCCGAGATAGAAGCCAGGTCTTCAGGGGAGGGTTGCACTGGAAGAACTCATCAATGCAAGATGGACGTTTAGCGCGAATGGAAATGGAAGGGATGGAGAGGTTTTCTATACTGTGTGTTACCGAAGAAGGTAAGAGTGAGATTGAAGATATGCTTGCGAGAGAGGGCTCTCTCACTATTATCCTGAATGAGCACCAGTTGGCAACTTTGTTTTGCACCCCATCAAATCTAGACTATTTGGCTGTCGGCTTCATCGCCTCCGAGGGACTGCTTAGAAGCAAAGATGAGATCAAGAGAATAACAGTTGATGACAAGAATGGCATGGTCTGGGTAGAAACCATCGATGATAAAAGGCAGCCAGCGGAGACTTTGCCCAAGCGGGTCATTGCTTCCAGTGGTGGCAGGGGACTTGCCAGCGTAACCCACTGGAGGAAGGTGGAGTCCCAAATGAATATCTCGACCCATGACGTTTTCGGCCTTGTGGAGAAATTCCAGCATCGCTCTCCCATTTTCAGAGCAACAGGTGGCACTCACTTAGCCGCATTGTGCGACACAAGCGACATCCTCATCTCCGCTGAGGACATAGGAAGGCACAACGCCCTTGACAAAGTCCTCGGGGAATGCATCTTGAAAGACGTGCCCACAGATGACCGCATAGTAATCACCAGCGGAAGGGTCTCCTCGGAGATATTGCTCAAAGTAGCTAGAAGACGCATTCCTATGACAATATCCATATCCGCTCCTACCGACCTGGCAGTCAGATTAGCCAGTGATTGGGGCATAACTCTCATTGGCTTTGCCAGGGGAAAAAGGATGAATGTTTACGCACATAGCTGGAGAGTGGTGGCAGCATGAAAGCCCATGCCGAAAATCCCCGCAGGGAGTCTACTCGCGTACCCGAATAAGCAACCTCCCTGTCATCAGCGGCAACAAAGACTGTCTCACGTGGCTAGATAGTTCTTGAGTATAATGATATACTTGGATGCTAATTGCCCAGTAGGAGTGGAGAGTTAAATAGGTAGTGAAAATAGCTGGTGACCTTACCGGATTAGCGGGAAATACCCCCCTGGTCAACATAAACAGGATAACCCAAGGGCTTCGTGCTCAATTAGTGGCTAAGCTTGAACACTTCAATCCTTGCGGTAGCGTCAAGGACAGGATTGGGGTATCCATGATAAAAGCAGCCGAGGAAGGTGGGCTAATCAACCAAAACACGCTAATCATTGAGCCTACTAGTGGCAATACCGGCATCGGTCTAGCCTTCGTTTGTGCTATTAAAGGCTACAAGCTGATTATCACCATGCCCGAGACAATGTCACTGGAGAAGAGGCAGCTCCTAGCTGCCTTCGGAGCTGAAGTGGTTCTAACTCCCGGGGAGGAAGGAATAGCGGGATCGGTGAAGAAGGCTGAGGAATTGGCTGCGGCCACACCTGGCTCATTCATACCTCAGCAGTTCAAGAACCCAGCCAATCCCATGACCCACCGCGAGACTACAGCTGAGGAGATCTGGAGAGACACCGATGGTGAAGTAGATATTGTAGTGGTGGGTGTGGGTACCGGCGGCACTATAACTGGAATAGCCCAGGGGCTCAAAAGCAGAAAACCGAGCCTTAAAGTTGTCGCGGTCGAGCCAACTGGCTCGCCAGTCCTCTCGGGTGGTAAACCAGGCAAGCACAGGATCCAGGGCATCGGAGCTGGATTTGTCCCGGATGTCTTAAGGCTAGATTTGATCGACGAGGTCATCATGGTTAGCGACGAAGAGGCTATTACTATGACTGGAAGGCTAGCCCGTGAGGAAGGCATTTTGGCTGGCATTTCCTCAGGCGCTGCTACCTACGCGGCTGTTAGTGTAGCGGAAAGAACAGAAAACGAAGGTAAGCTCATAGTGGTGATCTTCCCCGATACTGGAGAGCGTTACCTGAGCTCAGGGTTATTCAATTCGCAAACACAAGGAGAATAGAATGGAGGTCAGAAAATGGATGAAGTCATTATTTCCCGAGCCATAACTGAAAGCTACATCAAAGACTTACTCGAGGCAATGGAACTCGATGTGGCTATAGTAGGTGCTGGGCCGGCAGGCATAACGGCCGCCTATTACCTGGCAAAGGAAAGGGTAAAAACGGCCATCTTCGAAAAGAAGTTGAGCATTGGTGGCGGCATATGGGGAGGCGGCATGATGTTTAATAAAATTGTGGTTCAACCCGAGGGCAAAGAAATCTTAGACGAATTCGGCGTTGCCAGCTTTGAGTATCAAAAGGGTTATTGGGTCGCTAGTGCCGTGGAACTAGCAGCGACGCTTTGCTCCCAAGCGGTGAAAGCTGGAGCCAAGATATTCAACCTGGTCGGTGTCGAGGATGTTGTCATCAGAGAGGCCGACAGAGTTAGCGGCCTGGTGCTAAACTGGAGTCCCGTTTCTCTGGCAAATCTACACGTCGACCCTTTAGCCATAAGGTCAACGTTGGTGATAGATGCTACCGGACATGGTAGCGAGGTCTGCCGCCTAGTTACTGAGAAGCTAGGAGGAAAGCTCAGGACGCCGACCGGAGGCATAGTGGGTGAGAAATCGATGTGGGCTGAAATAGGCGAGACGATGGTTCCTGAGAATACGAAAGAGGTTTATCCTGGATTGATAGTTGCCGGCATGGCGGCCATCGCTGTTTTTGGCTCGCCAAGAATGGGGCCAATATTTGGCGGCATGCTCCTGTCAGGCAAGAAGGCAGCCAAACTGGCTATGGAGTTGCTTAAGAAGCAAAGCTAGATTTATTATGGCAAAGAGATCTTGATTGTCACCCTGAACTCCAGTGAAGGGTCTCGATTCTTCTCTTCGCTCAGAATGACAAAAGTGACGCTAGAATTACTATGTTAAGGACTATTGCTGAAATCAACGAGAAAATCAAAAGAGGAAAGGTAGTCGTGGTGACTGCCGAAGAGGTGATTGACCTTGCCAAAAAGAAAGGCATAAGCAAAGCCACAGAAAAAGTAGATGTAGTCACCACGGGCACCTTTGGCCCGATGTGTTCCTCCGGTGCTTTTCTCAATACAGGACATTCCAAACCAAGGATAAAACTTGGCGGTGGCAAGGTCTACCTCAACGATGTTCCAGTCTATACTGGGATAGCTGCCGTAGATCTTTTCCTCGGGGCAACTGCCATTCCTGATGATGATCCCAGAAATAAGTTCTATCCGGGGGAGTTCAATTATGGTGGTGGGCACGTAATCGAGGAACTAGTAGCCGGTAAGGATGTCAGACTTGTAGCTACCGCCTATGGGACAGACTGCTACCCCAGGAAGAAGCTGGAGACTTTGATCAATATCAGCGACATTAATGAAGCGGTGCTGTTCAATGTAAGAAATGCCTACCAGAACTACAACGTAGGGGCGAACCTGTCCGATAGGATACTGTACACCTATATGGGGGTGCTTAAGCCGAATTTGGGGAATGCCAACTACTCTACTGCGGGGCAACTCTCGCCGCTCTTTAATGATCCTTACTACAAGACCATAGGTATCGGGACGAAGATGTTCTTAGGTGGCGGAATAGGTTATGTGGCGTGGAATGGTACCCAGCACAACCCCACTGCCCTTAGGGGGGACAATGGTGTGCCGCGGCGGGGGGGAGGTACGCTGGCTGTAATCGGAGACTTGAAACAAATGAAGCCAGAATGGCTAGTAGGAACGAGCATGCTCGGCTATGGCTGCACCTTAACCGTAGGCATAGGCGTCCCCATACCGATACTATCCGAGGAGATTCTACGCTATACGATGGTAAGCGATGCCAATATTTTGGCTCCCGTTGTGGATTATTCTGAAGCTTATCCCCAGATGAAGCCAGATATCTTAGGAGAGGTTAGCTACGCTGAGCTCAAAAGCGGCTGCATAAAAGTTCAAGGGCAAGATGTCCCTACTGCCTCCTTGTCCAGCTACCCCAAAGCATTGGAAATCGCTAACATCCTGAAAGATTGGATAGAAAAAGGCGAATTTTTGCTCACTGAGCCGGTGGCTCCCTTGCCTGGAGCCGAATCAGGCATTACCTTTAGAGCACTCAAAGAAAGGCCAATAATGGAGTGACACGATGGATGTCTCTAGAAGAATAGTGCTTCATTTTCCTCCTCGAGTAACAGGACAGCCAGTTGTTTACCGCCTGGCTAGGGATTTCCGCCTCAGATTCAACATCCTCAAGGCTTCGGTGTCACCGGGACAGGAGGGACTACTCGTCATGGAGCTAAGTGGCAAGCAGGAAAACTACGACAAAGGCATCCAATTTCTCACTGAAGTCGGCGTACAGATTCAATCTCTATCACAGGATGTAGTCCGCGACGAAGCCAGGTGCACCCATTGTGGAGCATGTATCACCATCTGCCCCACCGGCGCTTTCTCGCTGGAGCCCAAAACCAGGAAAGTGCTCTTTGACGATAGTAAGTGTGTTGTCTGTGGACTATGTGTCAAAGCTTGCCCGCCCCGAGCTATGAGGGTATATTTCTGAATGCCAAAAGGCATTTAGATTTAGAGATTCACACATTCAAAGGAGATTTGCTTCAGGGGACTATGAAGAGCTACGCCTATTTGCGAGCATTCTTGCCCAAGATGCAACAGTAAGCCAACGGGTGCGATTTCAGGTTCCGTCAATTGCACCTGGCGCCTGGTCTTTAGGGGCAGCGGAATGAGAACAATTCCCAAGGTGGAGGATAGCCTGAAAGAAAAGAACAGACAGATTCAGCCAAGCAAGATCGGAAGGCTGCTTTAGAGAATGTATGAGCCGCGAACCTATCGTTGTTGGATCAAAGACAGCGACCTAGTGTCTTTCACTGTAGTGGTAAAGCAGACTGACTTGTATATCCGCGCTCACTACAACCTTAGAGACAAAGCCATCAGATCTGTGTTGAAATATCGTGATTCTCTGGAGAATTACATTAGGCACGATCCGCTCTTTCTAACCACGTTAGAGCCCTACCAGGCTGAAGCGGATGCCCCGCTCATCATCAAAGAAATGGCTAAGGCATCTCAGATAGCTGAAGTCGGTCCTATGGCTGCAGTGGCGGGTGCCATAGCTGAAGCTGTAGGCAGAGATTTGCTTCGCTTCTCACGAGAAGTAATTGTGGAAAATGGTGGCGACATTTTCCTGAAAACGTCCAAGAAGAGGCTACTGGGCATCTATGCCGGTCAGTCTCCTTTCACAGGAAAGATTGCCCTAGAAGTCAAGTCTGCAGAAACGCCTCTCGGTGTATGTACCTCCTCAGCTACCGTAGGACATTCACTAAGCCTAGGCAATGCCGATGCCGTCATCGCCCTTTCTTCCTCCACTCCTTTAGCTGATGCTGCGGCTACCGCCATTGGCAATGTGGTCACAGATGCTGATGATATTCCTAGAGCCATCGAGAAAGCTCAAACCATACGGCGACTGCACGGCATAATCATCATCAAAGACGATAAGATTGGAGTTTGGGGCGACGTGAAAATTGTGCCTCTCGGCTAGAATTGCCAGGAGTTAGCCAGACTCTTGCCTAAAGCCGACATCTGCAAGTCTCCACCTTAAGGACTAGTTCCTCAGTATCTGTACCACCATGGCCATCAGACACCAGTACAGAAACAACAATCTTGCCTCGCTCAGGTGCCGTCCAGGTAACTACAGACCCCTCTCCAGAAATGCTGCCCACGGCAGTCCAGTAACCATCCGGGTCAGCCAGGTCAACCGACCACTGATAGCTCAGCTCATCTCCATCTGGGTCCGAGACAATACACTCAATATCGCAACTTGTGCCCTTGTAGATTCTCATCTTGTTATGGTTAAAGTCTTTTTCGCGTTCGGGAGTAATGATTAGCTCCTCAATGACCGGAGGGTGATTGACTCTCACATTGATAGACAGCGAGCTTCTGCTTTCACCACCTTGGCCATCGGTGACTATGACTGTGATGGTGTGAATGCCCAGTACCTCAGGGGCAGTCCACGTAACCGTAGAGTCTTTCCCTGAGATGTTGCCTCCCTCAGTTGACCACTCATAGCTTAACTCGTCGCCATCGGCGTCTGAAGCAATACACTCAATGTGACAAGGAGTCCATGGCGGGGCTTTGGTTTCGTCACTAGCTAAGGTCTCTATAATCGGCGGATGATTGATTTCTGCCCCTGCTTCCTGCCAAGCGATTATGCCATCTTCAAGATTACGTACCTGGGAAAAGCCACTGTCCATCAATATTTCGCTCGCTTGGACACTACGAACCCCACTTCGACAATAAACTAAGATCGTCTTAGTCCTATCGAGCTCTCCCAGCCTATCGACCAGCTCGCCGACAGGAATGAGAATGGCATTAGGAATATGCCCGGAGTCATACTCCGATTGAGCCCTTACATCCAATATGATTAGGTTGCCATTTTCACTGATAAGCTGCTGCGCCTCAGCAACAGTTATATCTTCATATGCGGAGCTTGTGGAAGCGGGCGCATAAACACAAGAAGTGAGACTTATGGCTGCCACCAACATGATAGCCAGCGTCCCGCAAAGGAAAACAATAGGCTTTGTCCTGCGCCATCGCTTCTGTTCCAACTTCTCTTGCCGAGTGTTGTGGGTTTGAGTCATAGCCCCTCCTCTATTTGGTAAAAAGCTCCATTACTATCGTCTAGGCTATTGGCGACTGAATCAGTCAACAATAGTATAGAACTTATGATACAAAACGTCAAACGAATTCAGATATCCTCAAACAGTTAAGTCGTGGCTAATTCCAACTATAAGAGAAGCTTTCAAACGCTGTGCTACCAATCCTTCAGATACGCTTCAGTGTATACCAAGAAAAACCGTAAATGCAATCATTCCAAAGCAGCCAAGGTGCAACGCGGATTGCTTGAGGGCAGAAAAGCCAACCATACCCTTTGTGGTCATATAGCGTAGCGAGGGTGGCCATAGCTGAACTAGATTGTGATGGCCGCAATGGTGACTGCGTTGCCAGGCCAGGACACCTACAGGAATATCACGGCAACATGGGGACGATAAAAGGCCCGGCACAAAGATTTGACATGGTCTGCCTTCTCGGAGATTGTCCCACTATCCTATTTCAGTTGTCTGCCTGTGATAAGCTAAGGCACCTCAGTCAAGGAAATGGCCTATCGCTAGCCACATCGACGAAATACGCCAATCCAAAATCGCCCAAGAATTGAAAGTGCCAGCCACCACCAGTATAATATCAATGTTTATGGTGAGCGTAGCCTAGTGGTTTAGGGCGCCAGGTTGTGGC
>JADFUX010000075.1 GCA_015222255.1 Chloroflexota bacterium | reverse complement strand
GTAGGTGGGGATGGTGATTTGTTTAGCATTGGGGCGGGACATCTTCCCCATGCCGTGAGGAGAAATATTGATATCACCTGCATCATGGTCAATAACTTCGTATATGCCCTAACTAAAGGTCAGGTTAGCCCCACCACACCGCATCTGCAACGGGGCGAAGGGCCGTTTCTTTCCCCGCAATTCTATCCGCCAGTAGACCCAATACTAGACATGGTTAGCTACAGTGCTTCAACGGGAGCAAGTTTGATTGCTCAAGGAATATCCAGCGATGTCTCTCATCTCCAGTGGCTAATTGAGGAAGGGATCAAACATGAAGGGTTTTCCTATATCAGTGTACTGACACCTTGTGTTGTCTTCAGTCCTCCGGAGTTGTCCAGCACAATAAGAGAGAAGGCGAGCTATCTGAGTGAGGGAGAACTGGTGGAATTACCAGATTCCTCGACGGAAAAACCCTGGCTTCATGATCCCGGCAACATCAGCTTAGCCCTGAGGTTGGCCCAGGTGCCATTGCTGGAAAAACCGCTTTTAGGAATATTCTTCCGAGGAAAGTGAGAACGTGATGATGTGGCGCGTGATCATCTGCTGGGGTGGGGGGCTTGAGGTCGGGCTTTATCCTCAACCAATCAAGCTGACCGCTGCGGGCTGGGCTATATGACCTCTCAGCCCTGTGCACATCAGCCTTATTCCTAGGTTTGACCTGTAAGTTGCTGCGTCGTCGGCTAACGTTGCGAGCAGGGGTGCTTTAATTATCGTCTTGTCCGTGGATTACTGACGCACGGCTAAGGAGCTTGCAGCCTCACCTAGGTTCTCGCGACTTGTGTAGCGAAGGCTGAATCTAAGGTCTTGTCCGTTGTACAGTCTAGGACGCGCGGCCACGTCAAATTGTGTTATATTCCCCACTAGCCTGAACTTCGGCAGATTAGGGTTTCAGGGAGCCTTGGTCAGGAGCTAAAGATGAGGAAAGTGATCTTCCTTTTGGCATTAGCTTTGGTTCTGACGCATGGCTGCATGCCGACAAGTCCCACTGAGACACCCACTACATTTCCACCTCAAGGAGTACCTGAATCAAGCTTAACTGAGCTAGTTATTGTCTATGACAATAATCCCTTTGATAATCGACTACGCACAGCTTGGGGTTTCTCGTGCCTGATAAGGCTTCCCGCCAAGACTATTCTGTTCGATACCGGTGGTGATAGTCCCACCTTGTTGCACAACATGAGACAGCTCCAGATTGATCCTGGAGAGGTTGATATTGTGGTACTTTCGCATATACACGGTGATCACGTGGGCGGACTAAGCGGCTTTCTTGAGGAAAACAGCGCTGTCACTGTTTACCTGCCGCAGTCATTTCCCCAGAGCTTCAAGGATGACGTAAAGTCGCTTGGGGCAAAGGTGGAAGAGGTATATGAAGCTAGAGGGCTTTTCTCGGGCGTATATACCACTGGCGAGCTTGGGAATGGAACAAAGGAGCAGTCACTGATCGTAACAACCGGCAAAGGTCTGGTCATAATAACTGGTTGTGCCCATCCGGGTGTGGCAAACATCATCCGAGTGGCCAAAGACGTAGTCCCTGACGGTAGGGTATACTTAGTGATTGGCGGCTTTCATCTAGCTGGGGCATCCTCGGCGCAAATTGAATCTGTTATTCAAGAGTTCAGCCAGTTATCTGTGGAAAATGTGGCCCCTTGCCACTGCAGTGGAGATGAGACGCGTAGGCTGTTTGAGGAACGCTATGGGGAAGCTTACATAGAGAGCGGGGTGGGCAAAAGGGTACCACTTCCATAGTCTGACAGATGTAGGGATAGGGAACTTATGAAAGTCATGGGATTAATCGGGGGCATGAGCTGGAATTCCACGTTGGAGTACTATCGAATTATCAATGAGTTATTCGCCCAGAGGCTAGGAGGTCTTCATTCAGCCCGCCTGATTCTCTACAGCTTAGATTTTGATGAGATTGAGAGGGCTCAGCGTGAAGCCCGCTGGGACGACGCAGCCCATATTCTTGTTGAGGCGAGCACCGCTCTCAAGCAGGCCGGTGCCGACTTCTTGGTAATCTGCACGAACACTATGCATAGAGTTGCTGATGTCGTGGCGGAGAAATCTAGCTTGCCTCTACTTCATATTGTTGACGTAACTGGTAACGCCATCAGGGAACGAGGGATGAACTGCATAGGACTGCTGGGGTCGCGGTTTGTAATGAAAGAAGCTTTCTACCGGGAAAGGCTCCAAAAGCAATTCGCTATTGAGGTCCTTGTGCCTGAGGAGGATGACATGGTTGTTGTCGATCGAATCATATATGACGAGCTTTGCCGGGGTAGGACTAAGGCCGCTTCGCGCCGAACTTGCGCTGACGTTATCAGCAGGCTGGTGGGTAGAGGTGCCGAGGGTATTGTGCTTGGGTGCACCGAACTCCCCTTGCTTGTTCGATCCGGTGACATAGCTGTTCCGATATTCGACACTACCCGGCTCCATGCGGAAGCAGCAGTCAATCTGGCACTGGCTGAAGGATAGGAATCTGCTCCTGTTCGTACATTGTTGTACTTGGCCCCAGGCATTTAGCGACCAGCGATACGGTCTTAGCCAACTCCTAGATTGAGTTTGTTGCGCGGCCAACCCCGAAGCTGTTCTTGAAAATCTCTAGAAATAAGAAACGGCTTCCCAAAATGGCTTGCCGAAGCATTTCCGCCTGCAGTTCACAGGCATCTAAACGCTGGGCTTAAAGATAACGCTGGGCTGAAGCTTGGTGGCATAGTCAAAGCCGACTGCTACGTGGATGCTGCCGTATTTTGCCTTTAGCTCATCCAAGGTACCAGCATCCAGTGCTTCCACGGGGCAGGCTTCTACGCAAACAGGCTTGCTGTTTTGTGCCCATCTATCCAAACAGAAGTCGCACATCTGTGCTTTGGCATTGGTTTCAGACCCGAACTGGGGGATATGGTAGGGACAAGCCTCACGACAGAGATTACAGCTATTCATCCCCATACATTGTTCTTGGTCTATCACCACGATCCCGTCCTCCGCCCTTTTGTGGATGGCACCAACAGGGCAGCTTTCAATGCAAGCAGGTTCGGCACAGTGATAGCAACTCAGAACTAAGAAATTCACGGAAATATCAGGGTATCTACCATTTTCTAGGGTAAGCAGTTTAATCCAGTTTACGTCTTTATCCTGTATGTCGTGCCAGTCCTTACAGGCCACCACGCAGGCAAAACACCCGATGCACTTAGACTGATCGAAATAGAATCCTAGTTGCATGGCTCACTCCTTTAGACTTTCTTAACCTCTACCAGTATGTTGTTGCAGGAGAACGCTCCGCCTGCCGTATGGTAACTGCTGGTTAGAGTATTGACGCCCCCGCCTTGGTCCACACCGTTTTCATCTGGCGTGAACTGCCCAGACTCAGGCAGCATGACGACACCTGGCATTATCCTTTCCGTAACCTTGGCGGCAACCTGTATTATCCCGTAATCGTTGAATACCTGAACCTGATCGCCATCGCTGATGCCTCTAGCCAGGGCATCAACACTATTGATCCACAGAGCGTGGGGCATGAGATCACATAACCAGGGCAGATCTTTGAACTGAAAATGCACCCCGCGCTTGAAGTGAACAGAAACAACCTGTAGTGGGTACTTCTCAGCTAGAGGGGAGCTACGACTTTGGGTGTTATCGAAGTATTTGGGGATAGGTGGAAGCTCAGGGTTATCCATATCCGCCAGCATTTGGGAATAGATCTCTATTTTGCCCGAAGGTGTGGGGAAGGGATTGTTCTCAGGGTCATCGATCTGTTTCTTGAAGGCAACTATCGGTTGGTCGAACTTGACCCTGTGAATGCCTTTCGTCTTAAACTCCTCGTAGTCGGGAATGTTCTCACTGTTTTCCACTATCCATTTCACCCATTCCTCATCCGACTGGTCATTGTAGGTTTCGATGCCCAGCCGGGGGGCCAGTTCGGTGAGTATCTGTAGGTCCGACTTGCACTCGTACAGTGGCTCGATTACCCTATGAAGGTAGGTATAATGGGACCCAGTCAGCCATGCCTGGACCACATCCTCTTTCTCCAGGAAACTAGTGATGGGCAGCACGATATCGGCATACCTGGCGGTTGCGGTCATGAGAAGCTCATGAACCACGATGAAGTCCAGCTTTTCCATAGCTTTGGCACCCAGGTTGTTATTGGCGGTAACATTGGATAAGGGGTTTGCTTGGAGGACATAAAGTAGCCTGATGTCAGCAGGGTAGCCGCCGGCTTTGCCTTGTAGGATGCCATTCCATATGTCGGCGTAGTGTATTCTGGAGCTATTGGCGTTGGGGGCTCCAGGAGCCGTCAGTTGGTACTTCACTTGGGGCCAACCCGCTTGGACTGGGTTCCTACCGGTGGGCATTCCCCTCAGGCTTGGCGGGGAGGTAGATTCAAACGCAACCTGATGTCCGGCAGCCCAGCCACCCGGAACACCCACATTGCCTGTTATGGCCGCCAAAATCTGAGTAGCACGGTGAAATTGCTCCCCATAGAATGCTCTTCCTGGACCCCAGGAAGCTAACAGGGCTGCTGGCTTAGCCGTAGCGTATTCTCGGGCTAAGTTTTCGATGCTAGCTGCTGGGACTCCGGTAATAGTCTCTGCCCACGCTGGCGTCTTTGGTATACCGTCCTCCACACCCAAAACATAGTCCTTATAGCTATCAAAACCAACGGTGTAGGTATCAATGAATTTCCAGTCCTGGAGGTTCTCCCTGATTATTACGTAAGCCATAGCTGTGAGCATTGCAATGTCGGTGGCAGGATAGACAGGTATCCACTGCCTGGCGTAAGCTGCTGCCGAGTCGGTAAATCTGGGGTCGACACATATGACCTTTATACCGGCTGCCTTGGCTTCGGCAAGGTAGCGCGCGGCACCATCGAACCAGGTGTCCGCGGGATTAAATCCCCAGAGAATTATCAGCT
>JADFUX010000074.1 GCA_015222255.1 Chloroflexota bacterium | reverse complement strand
TCTATTTGGCATAGAAAAAGAGCTGCCTAGATATGAAAGGCCTACGGTAACTCCCAGAGCGATGTTGGAGAGGTATCGGAAGACGTACGGAGGTTCCTAGATAACCGTATGTGAAGGAGAATTACAAACTAGTGTAAGGAGGTGAAATCGTGAGGACCTCAGCAGAGTATCTTTCGGATCTGATGAAATTGAAAGCTAATGTTTACGTAGGGGGCAAGACGGTAGGCAGGGATGACCCCAGGATTATGCCTGGTATTAGAGTCATGTCTACAACCTTTGACTGGGCGCAAGGTCCGGACTGGGAGGACTTGATGACCGCGACATCCCCTTTGACAGGTGGAAGAGTCAATCGCTTTACCTGTCCCCCTCGAAATCCGTACGACCTGATGCAAAAGCAGAAGATGATACGCTTGCTTGCTCAAAGAGCCGGTGGTTGCATACAAAGATGTATGGGCTATGATGCTTTGATCGCCCTTTCAATTGCCACCAAAGAAATGGACGATAAATACGGAACGGAGTACAACCGCCGCTTCACCAATTATCTCAAGTATTATCAGGAACGTGATTTGACCGCTGCTTGTGCTCAGACAGACATGAAGGGGGATAGAACCAAAAGGCCTTCTGAACAGTCTGACCCTGATGCTTATGTCCATGTAGTTGAGGTGAGGAACGATGGGATTGTGGTGAGGGGAGCAAAGATCAGCATAACGATGGTAGCGTACGCTGATGAGATAATAGTGATTCCAACTCGGGCCATGCGGGAGAGTGATAAAGACTATGCAGTGGCATTTGCCATCCCGGCAGACTGGGATGGTGTGAGGTTGATCACCAGGCCCGTTTGGGTGCGAGAAAGAAAGGAACTCGGAGCACCTTTGGCTGAATACGGGGTTTCCGATTCTGTTGTGGTTTTTGATAATACCTTCATCCCTAAAGAGAGGGTATTCATGTGCAAAGAGTGGGAATTTGGCAGGAGGCTTGCCTTACTTTTTGCTGACTCCCATAGGCATAGCTACACCGGATGCAAGCCTGCAGTATCGGACATATTGTGTGGTGTAACAGCGCTAGTCGCTGAAGCTAACAATATTGAAGGAATTGCTCACGTGAGGCAAAAACTATCTGAGTTTGCCGGGGGTGGAGAATTGTCATATGCCGCCGGCATAGCAAGTGCCCTTTTTGGGGAGAGGACCTCCTCGGGCACATTCTTTCCCAATGCTACGTATGTGAATGTAGGGAGAAGGCTTATGGGGGAGACAATCTATCACGAGTACAATATACTAACTGAAATAGCCGGAGGTCTTTTGGTGACTCTGCCTTTTGAGGAGGACTTCTTTGCTGAGCCAACCAAACAAGACTTGGATAAGTATATCAAGAGGAACCCTAAGCTATCCTCTGAGGAACAACATCGTATCTGGAGGCTGGTAGAGAGCGTAGGTGCTTCAGCTATGACTTCTTGGTATCAAATCGCGGGGGTTCATGGTGGTGGTTCCCCAATCATGGAAACAATCACGTTGAATGCAGAGTATGATTATGAATCAAAGAAGGACATAGCAAAATATCTCGCTGGTATCAGTAAGGAATTGGATCAGTCAAAATACCTGAAGGAAAAACCTACTTTTTGATAAGCAGCCATTTAGAGGGTTACAAAGGAGGTTCAGATTCATGGAACGTGCCACTGTAGCGGTTATCAAATACGATCGAACGCCAAATGCCTTGAGGAAGGCTGTAGGACTGTGCGACGGGTTCGAGAAGCTTAAAACTACTGATAAAATCTTGATTAAACCCAATGCTGGTCAGGGTCTCAGAAGGACCCAGCCCCCAAACGGGGTGGTTACCACCACTGCGATCCTTGGCGACCTTATAGGGCTGCTGCGCGACTACGGCTGCACCAATATCACCATAGGTGAGGGGCCGATACTGTTACCGGAGTTTAGATGGGACTCTACCAGGGCCTTTGAGTGGTCTGGCATCCGAGAGCTGGCCCAAAGTCTGGGCGTCAATCTAGTGGATTTCAATGAAGGGGAATTTGTCAGGTTTGTTATGGGAAGGAAAAGGGTTGAAGTCTCAAAGGTGGCTCTGGAAGCTGATTTCTTGATTGATGTGCCGGTTATGAAGACTCACAGGCAGTCGATGGTCTCTTTAGGTCTGAAGAACCTCAAAGGCTGTTTACATAACACATCAAAGAAGAACTTTCACCGCTTTGGTCTGGATAAGTATATTGCCTTATTGAACACTAAGATTAAGCCTGACTTGACCATCATCGATAGCATCTACGCCTTGCAGCGAGGACCGTGGGGAGACGATGCCCATCGTCTCGATTTGATTATTGCCGGGAAGGATGTCTTATCTTGCGACTTGGTGGGTTCCATCATCCTGGGCATTGATCCCAAGACTGTGCCTCAATTTCAGGAATTTGCCCAAATGACAGGAAGACCGTTGGACCTGGAGAGCATAGATATAAAGGGGGAAAGGATAGAGGATGTCGCCACCAAACTGGAATGGAGATTGGTGTTGGCCGGAGAAACCCTTAGCCAGGATTATGAAGTGAAGGGGATTGCCATGGATGATCCTGGGGAATTAGTTTGCACTGCCTGTGGCACAACGGTGTGGACAGGTATCTGCCAGTACCTCGAGGAGAATCGTGGAGCAGAATTCGACAGTATTGAATTTTGCGTGGGGCTGGCGCCCAAAGCCAAAGAGGAATCGAGACAGGTTTTCCTCCTGGGCAACTGCGCCATCACAGCTAACAAGGAGCGCAAGGACACTATTCGATTGAAGGGCTGCCCCCCCTCGATCCAGGATACCTATGACATATTGAAGGAGCACTCAGTGAGAAAATAGCAAAATATCCTGCTGGTGTCGGCGGAGAATTGGATCAGTTGAAGGAGTTGAAGGCAAAACCCTTCAATTCAGTTTTGGACTGAGAATCGAGGAATTGTCGCAAAGTGAGGGCGGAAGGAGAGAAAATCATGAGCAGCGAGCATGAGGTAACATCTGAAAGAAGAGCATTCCTAGATAGGTTTGCACTCCCAGGGAAGGTAGCGTTGGTCACCGGGGGGAGTCAAGGAATTGGCAGAGCTATTGCCTTGGGTTTGGCGGAGGCAGGTGCTGATGTAGTTCTTGCTAGCCGCAAGCTGCCGAATTTAGAAGCGGTCGCTCAGGAGATATCGGACATAGGGAGGAGAGCCCTGGTTGTGTCGGCTAATGTTCGCCATCTTCCGGAAATCGATAACTTGGTCAAAAAGACGATGGACGAATTTGATCGCATTGATATCTTGGTCAATAATGCTGGTACCAATCCCATATTTGGCTCGGTATTTGATATAGATGAAAAGGCTTGGGAGGTAATTATGGGACTAAACCTGAAGGGGTATTTCTTTCTGGCACAGCAGGTAGGCAAAGTAATGCGACATAAGGGCGGCGGAACCATCATCAACGTAGCCTCACAGGGTGGGATCGACCCTTCAGTGGGAATTGGAACGTATTGTATAAGCAAGGCGGGTGTGATCATGCTTACCAAGGTGCTTGCCCAAGAATGGGGACAGTATAATATCAGGGTAAACGCGATTGCCCCAGGGCTCGTGAAAACCCAATTTGCTGAGGCGCTGTGGGACAACCCAGTAATCTCTAAGAGCTTTATGGATAATACAGTTTTGGGACGTATAGCTGAACCTGAGGAAATGGTTGATGTCGCTCTATTTCTGGCATCGGAGGCTTCAAGCTACATGACAGGACAGACTATCGTGCTAGACGGTGGTCATTTTGCTTCTGTCAGGACGTTGGTGTCAATGATCACTCCAAGGTAGTAGCCCTGTTCAATTCTAATCCTTTACATCGGATGCCTCCGCAGACTATAATTCGCATAGTGACCCTCTTAAGACGGACCGGCGCAGCTGCCACCTTAGACAAGATATCTCATTTGCTAGTCCATCAAGGATATCAAGGTTATATTGTTGGTGGCTTCATTCGTGACTGCCTGCTGGGCCGAGAAACCAATGATATTGACATCGCTGTAGACGGTGATGCTACAGCTTTGGCCCACAAGGTGGCTAAGGCAGTCGAAGGAAAATTTGTGCTGCTCGATGAGGCGAATGGCATAGCTAGAGTAGTAGTAATTGAGAAAGAGAAACAATGGCACTCGCGGGAAAACCAAAGATCCCCTAGGGCGGAGTGGCATCTCGATTTTTCCTCTTTCTGGGGCGACATCGAATCTGACCTCGCCCGCCGAGATTTCACCATTAATGCTATGGCCATAGAACTCAACCAATTTGTCATTGCGGTGAGCCGAAGCCCTGAGCGGAGCGAAGGGGCAGCGCAGCAATCTCAAGTAGAGCTCATCGACCCTTTTTCTGGCCAGAAGGACCTAAAGCACGGAATAGTGAGGGGGATAAGCGAGCAGATATTCGAAAACGATGCTGCTCGGCTGCTGCGGGCGATCCGCATTGCTGCTGAGCTTGGATTTGTAATTGAGCCAGGGACTGAAACTTCAATCCGCCGCTACTCCCACTATATCTCTAAGGTGCCCGGGGAGAGAACTAGAGAGGAATTGCTTCGCTTGCTCAGGCTCCCCCGAGCTGCCTATTATCTGATGTATCTGGATGAGCTTGGCTTGCTCCTAGCCTTGATTCCTGAGATGGCGGAATGCAAGGGCGTAGAGCAGCCAAGGCTTCACTTCTGGGATGTTTTTGACCATTCCTTGCAAACCGTTGCTGCTGTCGAATTCCTGACCAGAGAAAACGCTTTGGAATATGGCAGCGCAGAGATGCTGACTATCGCCCCCTGGTCGGATGCCATAGATGAGCACCTGTCCCAGGAAGTATCCAGTGGAAGCAATCACAGAGCCTTGCTTAAACTAGCTGGGCTACTTCATGATATCGCTAAACCCCAGACGAAGTTCGTTGATGATGCAGGTAGAGCACACTTCTATGGCCATACTAATGAAGGCGCCGATATGACAGCAGCTATTCTGCAGAGGTTGCGGTTTAGTAATCGGGAGATTAGTCTGGTGAAAAGCCTTGTCTATCATCACCTGCGCCCGGCTCAGATGGCAAACGGGAAGTTGCCTACTCAGCGCGCCATCTATCGCTACTTCCGAGACACTGGCGACGCCGGCGTTGACATCCTGATTCTGGCTCTGGCTGATTACCTTGCCAGTCGCGGGCCTCTTATAGACATGGAGGAATGGAAGGAGCGTTGCCAGCTAGTAAACTATGTATTGGCGGAACATGACAAGCAGCAAGTTCACGTTCTGCCAGTGAAGCTCATTGATGGACATGACCTGATAAATATCTTTGGCTTAACTCCGGGGCCATTGATTGGGGAGCTTCTGGCTGTGGTTCGTGAAGCCCAAGCCAGCGGCGATTTGACCACTCGAGAGGAAGCTCTAGCTTCGGTGCGTGGGGAACTAGATAAACGGCAATGCCAAGCGGGGCAATGCAAAGGGACGGCAGTGAATTGAAAAGAGATATCTATATGCTGATTTTCATCCTTGCCCTATTTGGCTTCGCCCTATGGTCAATAGTGCCTCTGGATAGAGATGTCTTTGGCAGAGATGGGTTAATGCTCGGCTTGGATCTTGAAGGGGGTAGCTATCTGGTATACGAGGCTGATCTTAGCGAAATAGCGCCTGACGATAGGGGCGAGATTATGGACGGCATGAAGGGAGTTATTGAAAGGCGTATCAATGCCCTGGGAATAACAGAGCCAATTGTTCAAGTACAAGAACAGGAGGGAAAACAATATACCATCGCTATCCAGTTACCTGGCGTCAGTGACGTTGAGAGGGCTAAGGAGCTAATTGGGCGGGTAGGGATACTCGAATTCAGAGAGCAGAATGAGCAAGGAGAGTGGATTCCTGCTACCGGGACGGTCGATGGTAAGGAGTTAACGCTTACCAGCAGGTATTTCAAGGAGAATACCTATGTTGATTTGGATCAAGTTGGCAGACCACTATTAATATTTGAGTGGGACGAAACTGGGCGGCAGCTTTCTGAGCAGATAACTGGTCGTATGATAGGCAAACCGCTGGGCATTTTTCTTGATGATGAGCCGCTCCGCGGCGAGGATGGGCATCCTATCGCTCCGATAGTCCGCAGCGTAATTAGCAGTAGGGGACAAATTGAGGGTTTGAGTCTGGCGGATGCTCAAGACTTGTCTACCACACTGAATTATGGACGTCTGCCTGCACAATTGGGGCATTGGGAAGAGGAAGATGGCTCCGCGGTATTCATTCCTGAGGTTCCTCTTTATGAGAGGACCGTAGATGCCACTCTAGGCGCTGATTCTGTCCAGAAAAGCCTGCTCGCTGGCGCGATTGGAGTGGCATTGCTGTTGGCATTCATGATTTCATACTATCGCCTACCTGGTCTGATAGCTTGCCTCAGCTTGGGAGTTTACGGCACCTTACTGTTATCCATCTTCAAGCTTTTTGGGATAACTTTGACCCTTCCCGGCGTTGCTGCCTTCATACTATCCCTGGGTATGGCGGTGGATGCCAATGTCCTCATCTTTGAGAGGATGAAGGAGGAGTTGCGAGCTGGGCGTACTCCTGGGGCCGCCGTGGAAGCCGGGTTTAACCGTGCCTGGACAGCTATCCGTGACAGCAATATTACCACCTTCATTGCCTGTCTTGTCCTCTTCTGGTTTGGTGGTGCTTTAGGTGCCTTTATGGTCAGGGGTTTTGCCATAACCCTGTTTATTGGTGTGGCTTTGAGCATGTTCACCGCCATAGTTGTGACTCGGACCTTTCTTCGCCTGATCCTGGGCCGCCGAGTGGCGCTTAAACCATCAGCCTACGGGGTGAGCCAATGATTGATTTTGTAGGCAAGAAACGCTGGTTTTTCCTCGCTTCAGCCATAGCGACGCTTGTGGGAATAGTCTGCCTCTCTGTTTTTGGGCTGAAGCCGGGGACGGATTTTGTTGGCGGTACAGCTATAACCTTCCATTTTAGCGAGCCAGTGGAGCAAAGTCAGCTGCGGGAGGAGATGACAAGCTTGGGCTATGGCGATGCCATGATTCAAAATGCTGGCGGTGGCTATTTCCTTGTCCATCTTGGGGAAGTATCATCGGCTGAAGCAAACGACTTGGCGGAAGCATTAGGAACGGAGTTGGGATGTGAGGCCACAGTAGAAGACTATTATTTAGCCTCCCCAAGAGTAGGTGCTGAAACAGCGTGGGATGCCGTCATTGCCGTGGCCATAGCTGCTGTGGCTATGCTGGTTTACATTGCCTGGGCATTTCGTCGCATGCCCAAGCCATTCCGCTGGGGCACCTGTGCCATCATTGCCTTAGTTCACGATGTGTTTATAGTTGTAACCGTCTTTTCTATCCTGGGGCAGGTAGCTGGGGTAGAGGTTGATGCCATGTTTATCACGGGATTACTGGCGGTCGTGGGCTACAGTATCAACAATACCGTGGTCATATTTGACCGCATCAGAGAGAATATGGGTAAGCACATCAGCTCCGACTTCGCAGAGACGGTAAACTCCAGCATCGTGGAAACACTGGGTAGGTCTGTTAATACCGCTCTGACTACCCTATTTGTTCTGGTGGCGCTGTTTCTCTTCGGTGGGGTTACCATACACTATTTTGTCCTGGTCTTGATGCTAGGCGTTGTTATCGGCACCTACAGCTCGATTTGTATCTCTAGCCAGCTATTAGTGGTGTGGGAAAAGCGCCAGTGGGGCCAATTATTCTCCTGGCTTCCCTTTGCTAAGTAGCGCGGGGCTTGTCCCGCGCATTTGCCGAGGATAAACCTCGGCGCTACGCAATGTGGTGTATTTGTTTTATTCTTTCGATGTGCTCCTCAAATCCCCCGGGCTTCCTTGCCGATGATTGTCCCAGAGGGTCAACTGTCTCTGGGTTGTCCAGAAGCACATCAAAGGTTGCTCTTAGGGCACAGGAATCTACTTGAAGGTTATAGCCGCCTTCCAAGGTGAACGCAAGACG
>JADFUX010000073.1 GCA_015222255.1 Chloroflexota bacterium | reverse complement strand
CATAATAGGGCGAAGACTTGATGCTGATTCAGGAATTCTCCCCTTTCATCTATGATGCCGATGCGGTCAGCATCTCCATCCAGGGCTAAGCCAACGTGGGCTTCCTTCTCGACAACCAGTCGCGCAAGCTTGGTCAGGTTTTTGGCAATTGGCTCAGGCTGAATTCCGGGAAACGAGGGATTCCTCTCGGCGTTGATTTCACTGATTTCCATGTTTCCATCCCGAAGAAGTGCCTTGAAATAGCCTGCGCCCGCTCCATACATTGGGTCAGCGATTATCCTTAATTTCTGGCGTCGTAGCTCGTCCATATCGATAAGCTGATTTATCTGCCTGTGGTAGGCAGGGGATGGGTCTAGGTAATCAACAAGACCTTTCCTTACAGCTTTCTCCAACGTAAGCGTTCTTGTGTGCTTGCTACCAACGATGGCGGCAATGTTTTTTTCTATTTGGCCGGTAACCTCATTCGGGGCACTGGTGCCCCCTTGGGATTTGTACTTGAATCCATTCCACGATCCGGGATTATGGCTTGCGGTTATTACAATGGCGCCAGCAGCTTTGGTATCAGAGACAGCATAACTCACCACCGGAGTTGGAGCAGCTCTAAGACACAACTGTGCCTTAATGTCATTGCCAGCAATTACCTCGGCAGCAGCAGCAGCGAAATCCTCAGAGGCGAAACGAGTGTCATAGCCGATGACTAGCCCTCGCCCACCGAGTCCGCTTTGCTTAACATAATCGGCTACCCCTTGAGCACAGATACGGACATTATCAAAGGTGAAATCCTCAGCAATAATTGCCCTCCAGCCATCAGTGCCAAACCTAATCGCAGTCTGTGGCATGATAACGCTCCTTCCCTGCCTTCATATGATTTACTAGAAGTGACTGTGTCATGTCACTGCGAGGAGCGTAGCGCCGAAACAACCCTGGGGCAGGGTGGGAGGGATTGTTTCGCTTCCCCTTCGCTGCGCTCAGCCCTTTGGCTCGCCGCAATGGTGGAAAAACTGTGCCATCGTTGTACAGTCAACCATAGATTATAGCAGAGTAAAGCATATCGGAATCTATCTCCAATTAAGGTACTTTTGTTCTGGTTTAGGGGGAGTAGCAACTGACAGAGGACGGTGCAGTGCTACAGGATCTGCAGTCCCTTAACTACGTCGTTAAGGTCATCAAACGGTGTGCAGGGGATATTTGCCTTGTTGCAGTACCGTAACAGTTCACCGCAGGCGAAAATGTGGGCAGCCAACTGTGCCGCGCCTATGTCGGACACACCGTTCCCCACATATATTATGCGGTAACCTTCACCCAGGAAGAGCTTGGCATAGGCTTCCTTAAACCCGTCGTTCAACAAATTGCCATTTGGATCTACATACTGAACTTGGATGCCGTCAGGGTGAAACTCAGTCCGGGCAGCAAATACTTCGACATCATCTATACCAACGTGCCCCAAAATCTCCTTTATGTAGAAGTCCAGGCCATTGCTTACGATGACCAGACGAAATCCATTCCTACTGCAGTGGTTAACTAGTCGTTGGAATCCATCTCGTGTCTTCGCCTTCCTTCTGGTGAGTTCAATCATGGCCTGTTCGGAAGCCTTTACCATGGCAAAGGCTTTCTGGTTGAAACAGCCCACAGAAATCTTACCCTCGCGATGTTCCGCCAACAACTGCCTCCAATCGCCGTTGGCAAAGGCATCCAATATTGAAAAACTGACGTCTTCCTCGGTGATGGTACCATCGAAGTCGCACTGCACTAAGGTCTTGGGTTTCGAGACTTGACTCACTTCATACTCCCGCCTCGGCCCGCAAGATTTCTATCTTGTCTGTTTTTTCCCAAGGGAGATCAAGGTCTTCTCTGCCGAAGTGCCCATAAGCGGCAGTTTGGCGATAGATGGGGCGGCGCAAATCTAAGGTCCTTATTATGGCTTCAGGACGAAAGTCGAAGTGTTTCTTGACCAGGTCCAATATCATTTCATCGGGGACCTTGCCCGTGCCAAAGGTTTCGACGGATAGTGACAAAGGGTGAGCCTTTCCGATAGCATAGGCGACCTGAAGTTCAAGATAATCAGCGAGCCCGGCAGCTACTATGTTCTTAGCTGCGTATCTGGCCATATAGCTGGCAGATCTATCTACCTTCGTTGGGTCCTTACCCGAAAAGCAACCGCCACCATGGGGACAGGCACTGCCATAGGTGTCAGCTATGACTTTCCGCCCTGTGAAACCGGTGTCACTCACGGGGCCGCCAATAACAAACTGCCCAGCGCTATTGATGTAGAATTTGGTTTCGGCATCTACTAGATTGGCAGGGATAACTTTCTTGATCACGTGCTTGCCGAGTTCATATTCAATGATATTGCGCTCTACGCCGGGGTCATGGTGGGCACCGAGAACAACGCAAACAACTCTTTTCGGTATGCCATAACTATATTCAATGGTCACCTGGGATTTGCCATCGGGCCGAAGATAGGGAATGGTTCCATCTTTCCTTACCTGAGCCAGCCTGCGGCACAATTTGTGTGCCAGTGTAATAGACAAAGGCGTTAGTTCCGGTGTCTCTTTGCAGGCAAAGCCAACCATCATTCCCTGGTCGCCAGCACCGGTTCGATCGAGAGTGTCATCGGTTGCCTCTCCTGCTCTTGTTTCCAAAGATTGGCCTACCCCGGCGGCAATATCGCTTGACTGCTCCTTAATAGATACCAGAACGCCACAGGTTTGGTAGTGGAAGCCATACTCAGGGCGCGTGTAGCCCACTTCCCCCACTATCTGACGGACAATACTGGGGATTTCTACATAGCAGCCGCAGGTGATTTCGCCCATGACTATCACCATTCCCATGGCGACGGAAACTTCACAGGCGACCCGAGCAAAGGGGTCTTTCTCCAGTATGGCATCCAGGATGCCATCAGCTATCTGGTCACATAGCTTGTCCGGATGCCCTTCGGTAACGGACTCCGAAGTCAGTAGCATTGATGGTGAGTTCATAAAACTGCTCATTCTCTTCTCCTTAATTCCTATTCTGGATTTGCTGAGTTGTCACTCTCTTGGCTGGGTGCTCTGCCAGCCTCCGGCGCCAGCTTTTCCATCAAGTTCGTCATCTCTGTTGTCAATTCCGTGACTAGAGGCACAAATGTTCCCTTTTCTGGGAATAATGGCTTACGTTCCACTCTCCCAACTCTCAAGATATTCGTTTTGCTCCTCAGTCAAGGAGTCAATAGCAATTCCCATGGCGGCGAGTTTTAGCCTCCCCACCTCTTCATCAATTTCCTGAGGGACAGAATATACTTCCGGTTCAAGCTTTCCTCTCATTTTGGCAAGATACTCCAGGCATAGGGCTTGGTTGGCGAAGCTCATATCCATAACGCTAGCTGGATGTCCCTCAGCAGCAGCCAAGTTGATAAGCCTTCCTTCACCTAGCAGGTGAATACGTTTCCCATCGTGTAAGGTATATTCATCTACAGATGGGCGCACTCGCCTTTTCGATTTGGCCATGCCTTCCAGGGCGGAGATGTTTATCTCCACATTGAAGTGCCCACTATTAGCTAGAATGGCCCCATCCTTCATCTGTAGGATGTGTGCCTTATCAATGACATTCTTATCTCCAGTGGCAGTGATAAAGATTTCCCCTATCTTGCAGGCCTCGATTGACTTCATAACCTGGTAACCATCCATGGCTGCTTCCAGAGCAAGAATGGGGTTAACCTCGGTGACCATAACTTGCGCTCCCAGTCCCTGAGCCCGCTTGGCTATCCCTTTGCTGCACCAGCCATAGCCGCAAACGACTACCTTCCTTCCTGCCCATAATATGTTGGTGGCTCGGGTGATGCCATCAATTGTGCTTTGCCCTGTTCCATATCTGTTATCAAAGAAATGCTTGGTTTGCGCATCGTTCACGGCAATAATGGGGTAACCAAGTTTCCCCGCCTTTGCCATATTCCGCAGTCTAATAACCCCTGTGGTAGTCTCCTCAGTGCCCCCGAATACATCATATTCAAATTCAGCTCGTTTCTGGTGAAAGGTGGAAACCAGGTCAGCACCATCGTCCATGGTGAGATGTGGTTTATGCTCCAAGGCAGTGATAATGTGTCGATAATAAGTTTCATTATCCTCACCCTTTATGGCATTGACAGGGATGTCATAGTCCACCAAGGCAGCAGTGACATCATCTTGAGTGCTCAAGGGATTGGAGGCACACAAAACTAAATCAGCGCCGCCCTCCCTTAGAGCTAGAGCCAAATTGGCTGTCTCTGTGGTGATATGGAGGCAGGCTGAAATGCGGACTCCCTCAAGGGGCTTCTCTTTGGCAAATCTCTGCTCTATTATCCTGATTACCGGCATTTCCTTGCCAGCCCATTCGATGCGAAGCTTGCCTTCCTCAGCCAGCGTGGGGTCTTTAATATCATAATTCTTCATCTTCGTAACTCCATGAGAGTAGCGCTACCCGCTAGCATCACAGTGGTAATGATTGCGATGCCTATATTCGCGCCCCCGTGCGGAAAGACGTTCACTATGATTGCTGTGATAGCTATGAGCGTAATCACTAACCATTGCCTCAAGTTGTACCTCCTAACAGTTCACTCCAAATCATTTCCACAATCATGCCTGTGGCTGGAGAGAACTCCATCTTCTATTGCCTGAACTGAGCAGCGACCCAATCGGGTATGCTCACCGTGCCCATAAGAATGGGTTTCTGATGACAATCACTGCCCCCGGTCATAATCAGACCGTGCTTCTTAGCGAACTCGATGTAGTGGGCAGTGGTCTTGGCATCGTTTCTTGAATGCCAGCACTCGACACCATCGATGTATTCCAGCATGTGTCTTTCTATAATCTTCGTCTGTTCGTCCAAATCATGCGTTATGCTTATTAAGGATGTCCCGTTCCGATCATTGGGGTGTGCATGCACTAGTATGCCGCCAGCGTTTCTGACTAATCTTGATGCTTCGGCGAGGGAAAGCGGATACTTGGCGACATCGCACTTGACCAAATACTTGTCAAATGCCTCTTGGTTATCCTTCACGATCCCTTTTTGTACCAGGTAGTTCGCTATATGGGGACGTCCAAATACGCCGTCAACACTATCTTCTATGTTCTTCAGGTCTTCCTCGGTGAACCTTTCGATGCCCTCTTGGTCGAACTCAGCATTCAGTTTCTCTAGAATCTGGCGCGCCCTTCTTTCTCTATGTTGTCTTATCAGTTCAAGCGTATTTCTCAGCTCCTCATTGCCAATATCATACCGGTATCCCAGAAAATCCAGGGAAATAGCTTTATCCCCATTAGGATACTGGAATGTTACATTCAATTCTACCCCTGCGATGTAGGAGATGTTGTACTGGCTTGCCAGCTCGATAGCTCTTTCTTGACAGCTGATGGAATCGTGGTCAGTTGTCGACATTAAGTCGATTCTTCTATGTTTCGCTTCTTTGAAAACTTCTTCGATAGAGAGGTTACCATCTGAGCAGGTCTTGGTATGGATGTGTAGATCTATCTTCATTTCTATCTCTTTTCCACATCAATGACATACCAGTCTTCGGGCGCGTCGTATTCGGTATCAACAACAATGTGCATCATATCCAGATCTGGGCTCAGCCGCTTCAGATCGTCTAGGTCTACCTCTTCGAACTTCTTCTTATTGTTAAGGTGGGCCTGTTCGGTCAGGGCGTTTGATTCATAATCATCCTTGGTCCGTCGTAGTATCCGTGATATGGCTGCCTCCTGCGGACAGTGGGTTTGAAGGATGACAAACGTCTTATTGTGT
>JADFUX010000010.1 GCA_015222255.1 Chloroflexota bacterium | reverse complement strand
TCCAGCGTGGGCCGTTTCTGGATAGTTGGTTAAAGGATTGCGTACTTTCTGTTGTTGAAGGATGGCTTATTCGAGAGTCCCCCAAAGGTTTCCATTGGATGATAATTGAGCCAGAATGACGTTACGCGAAGGGGATTGAGTAAGGCGGAAGACCATATTCTAGCATCGAGAAAAAACCGAGGGAGGAATGAGCGAAAAAGACACGTTTGAGCAGTTAAAGAAGCTGATCGTGGAGCTATTGGAAGTTGATGAAGCAGGCGTAGTTCCGGGGGCGTCTTTTGTGGATGACTTGGCTGCCGATAGCCTGGACTTTCTTGAGCTGATTGCTGCTGTAGAGGATACCTTCGGAATCGAGATTCCCGATGAGGATGCGGAAAAACTAATCACCGTTCGGGACGCAGTTGAATACATCGGCTCAAAAAGCCAAGGTTAACCTCGCAGCTCTCCCAGGGCTGCTTGCGCTGGCCTTGGGGGGTACTAATAATCCCTCTGAGCTTTTAGGCTGAGGATTAGCATTATGCAAATGGAGAATGACAAATGAGACCGGTGAGGGTAGCAGTAGACGCCATGGGGGGTGATTATGCCCCCCAGGAAATAGTCAAGGGGGCAATTCGGGCGGCCGGAAGCGATGGAATTGAGATCACACTGGTGGGGCCTGAGGATGCTATCCATCGAGAGCTGGAGAAATATGATATCGCTGGCGTCCCCATCCATGTGGTCAATGCCAGCGAGGTTATTCAGGAGGGCGATTCCCCTGTGGCTGCAATGCGTGAGAAGCCCGACGCCTCGATTCTAGTTGCCATCCGGCTGGTGAAAAGGGGTGAAGCTGATGCTGTGGTCAGTATCGGTTATACCGGCGCAGTTATGGTGGCCGCAATTGAAATCCTGGGAAAGCTGGAAGGTGTGAAACGCCCTAGCGCCGGTGGTCTTCTTTGCAGATTTGCGCCACGTAGTGTTCTATTCGATATGGGACCAAACGCCGATTGTAAGCCACGAGACCTGTTGAACTTTGCTGTCATAGGCTCTGTTGCCGCCCGGAGGATATTGGGCATCGATAACCCCACAGTAGCCTTGCTCAGCAATGGTAGCGAGGAAGGAAAGGGAAACCTCCTGGTAAAGAAAGCTTATCAGTTATTTAAGCAAAGTCACCTTAACTTTATTGGCAACATAGAGGGAAATGACATTCCTTTTGGCAGGGCAAATGTGATCGTTTGCGATGGATTCACCGGGAACATCCTGCTAAAGTTCTGTGAGGGTTTGGGTGAAGCTGTCGTTGAGCGAGTGAAGACTGCTCTGGATAAGCGACTTCCTGAGGAGGAAATAGAGATTGTCGCCAGTAGTCTATTTGCCTGGACTCACGCTGCTGAGGAAGGGGCTCCAATTTATGGGGTAGATGGTGTGGTGGTAATCGGGCATGGTCGGTCACATGCTCCACAGCTGGCCAGCGCCATACAAATGGCGAAGTTGGCGGTTGAATCGAATTTGGTGGAGGAACTAAAGCTAGAGCTAGGGAAGGTAAAAACTGAAGGTTAGGATTCTAGGGGCGCACGGACTGGAGTCGGAGAGAACCAGGTTCATGTCAATACTAGTTGACGGAGTGCTAGCGCTGGACAGCGGCGCCGTGGTATCGAGCCTATCTCTAGCTGCACAGGAGAAGATAAAGGCTGTTCTGTTGACCCATTCACATGCAGACCACATTATGGGCTTGGCCAGCCTCTCCATGCATTTCCTTCTTATTAGCGCTACCGTAGAGGTCTATGCCACCAAGGATACCATTGATGCTCTCTTAACTCATGGTTTCAACGATGTCATTCATCCCGACTTCACCAGAATCCCCTCACTTGAGAAACCAGCGCTTCGATTCCATGCGTTAGAGACATACAAACCGTGTGCTATTGATGGTTATACTATCCTCGCCTTTCCTGTCCATCACAGTGTTCCTGCCGTGGGTTATCAAGTTAGCTCTGAGGATGGCAAGAGCATGTTTTACAGCGGGGATACGGGACCGGGGCTATCTTCAAATTGGGAATACATTCATCCACAGTTGCTCGTCCTCGATTGCGGGGCATCGAATAAGTGGAGCGCCCAGGCGCCCAGGGCAGGCCATATGACTCCAGCACTGCTGAAGCCAGAGTTAAGGGAGTTTCGCCGGCAGAAGGGTTATCTTCCTCATGTTATCCTGGTTCATATGGCTCCACCTCTGGAGACTGAAATCAGGGAGGAGGCTGCCGAGCTAGCCAGAGAGTTGCATGCCAGAATCGACCTGGGCTACGAAGGGATGGAGATCGAAGTCCAGGAGAATGTGAGTGGTGTGAGAGTGACAGAAGAGGAGATGGCAAATATTGTCAGTGAAGAAAAATGATCTGGGAGGTGTGTTATGACAGTTGCAGTGCTTGTTGATAGTAGCTCTGCTATTACCAAAGAAGTCGCGGAGGCTTATCACCTTCGCGTTGTCCCCTTGCATTTGGTGTGGGGCAAGAAGGAATATGCCGATTGGGTGGATATGACCCCGGAGGAATTCTACGCCCGGCTCAAGACAGAGAAGGAGGTTTGGCCCACTACCAGTGGCTCTGTACAGGGGGAGTTCCTCAACGCATTTGAGGAATTGCGTGGCAAGGTTGACGGTGTGGTTGCCATTACCCTTAGCCCCGATATCCCTTCGGCAGGCTACCGCTCGGCCTTAATGGCAAAGGACATGAGCGAGGGTCTTCCCATTGAGGTTGTCGACTCTAATTCGACTGTAACAGCCCTGGGGTTGGTAGCCACCGCCGCTGCTCAAGCTGCCGACGCTGGTGCTAGCCTGGAAGAGGTAGTCAAGGCGGCCCGAAGCGTTATCCCCAAGATGAATGTCTTTTTTAACGTAGGCTCCATAACCTATCTTATGAAAGGCGGGCGCGTTACTGAATCGGAGGTAGGCGCAAAGGAAGATAGCCACATCCTTACCACCAAAGAAGGTAAAATTACACCACTTGAGAAATACCCCACCAGGGAGGAGGCACGCCGCCGTCTCAGGGAGCTGCTGAAGGAGAAGGCCAGAAAAGACACACCACTCCATGCCGCGCTGTTTCACGCCGCGGCAAGGGAAGATGCTGAGGAATTCAAGAAAGAGATAGCATCTGAATACAACTGTGCTGAGCTCTGGATAGGAGAGGCCTCTCCTGTAATCGCAATTCATGTTAGCCCAGACTCGTTAGGGGTTGCTTTCTACAATGAGTAAACCAGGAGGTGTTCCGTGCCAGTAATGGAAATGGAGCTGGATGGACCGGGTTTAAAGAGGGCGCTAGAAGCAGCTAAAGCCAAATTGGAGGAGCATATTGATGAAGTCAACGCTCTGAATGTCTTCCCCGTCCCCGATGGTGACACTGGCATAAACATGTTTTTGACCATGGAGTCAGCAGTTGAGGCGATGAACAAGTCGGAGGATACCTCTGCGGCTGCTATCTCCGCTTCCGCAGCCAGGGGAGCCTTAATGGGGGCGAGAGGTAACTCAGGCGTTATCCTCTCCCAAATACTCAGGGGTATTTCCAAGGGGATAGGAGACAGAAAGACTTTTTCCTCCCCTGATTTCGCTTACGCTCTTCACATTGCCTCGGACGAGGCATATAAGGTTGTTGCCAATCCTGTGGAGGGAACCATACTTACCGTCATCAGGGAAGCCTCTGAAGCAGCCTCCAGGACAGCCGGAAGGAGCGTCGGTTTTGCCCATACCATGATGTCTGTGGTGTCACGAGCAAAGAAGACGGTCGAGAGAACGCCAGAGATGCTTCCTGTGCTTAAAGAGGCTGGGGTGGTGGATGCCGGAGCCAAAGGTTTGTACTATGTTTTTGAAGGCATGAAGAATTCTATCTGTAGAAAGCGCGCTCACCGTCTCGCCAGGAAGTCCTCACCTCGGGTGCGCCGTGGCAAACAAAGGGAAAGGGTCTATGGATTTGATGTCCAGTTCATATTGGAGGGCGACAGCCTGCCCTTGGAAGAAATACGAGACGCGGTGGCGGCATGTGGTGAATGCCCCCTGGTAGTTGGCGATGAGAGCCTCATAAGGGTGCATGTGCATACTCTGAATCCCGACGATATACTGGACTATGCTCGTAGCAAGGGATTGCTGGGAGACGTTATAGTTGAGGACATGGATCTACAGGTTCGCGAAAAGACGCAGAGGGAAGCTGGCATAGTAGACAATGAGCGACGTGACTAAGAGAAGGGTGGTGGTGACTGGCCTTGGTGCCGTTACTCCTTTGGCCACCGGTGCTGAAGAATCGTGGCGGGCACTGTGCCAGGGGAAATCAGGCGTAGCCAGAATCACCAAGTTTGATCCTTCAGCTTTTAAGGCGCAGATTGCTGCCGAGCTGAAAGATTTCGACCCTGAGGATTTTCTGGATAAGAAAAAGATACGGAGGACTGATGCCTTTATTCACTATGCCCTGGCAGCTACCAGCATGGCGCTGGATGATGCCGGATTGACTATAGACAGTGCTAACGCCAGTAGGGTAGGGGTGGGAGTAGGCTCATGTGCTGGTGGCTTGGTCACTTATGAAAAAAATCTCTCTGCTCTTCAGCAAGAGGGGCCAAGTAGTGTTTCCCCTTTCTTCCTCACCGGATTCATAGCCAACATGGCAGCGGGGGAGATCTCCATGGTTTTTGGCGCCAAGGGACCAAGCAAGTGTGTGGTTACCGCTTGTGCTACCGGGAGCGATTCTATCGGTGACGCTTTCAGGCTTATTCAACATGGTCAGGCGGATGCTATGATTGCCGGAGGGAGCGACGCCTATATTCTCCCTGTGGGCATCGCTGGGCTTGACAGGATGAGAGCGATATCTCGGAGAAATGATGAGCCAGAAAAAGCCAGCCGACCCTTTGAAAAGGACCGCGATGGCTTTGTGCTTGGAGAAGGCGCCGCAATCCTTATCCTGGAGGAACTGGGATTGGCTGAAAGAAGAGGGGCTAGAATCTATGCTGAGATTGTCGGCTATGGCTCCAACGTTGATGGCTTTCACGTAACCGAGCCTGATTGGGAAAATCAGGCAAAGTGTATCAAGTTAGCCTTGGATGATGCTGGTATTCCCCCAGATGAGGTTGACTACGTCAATGCTCACGGAACATCCACCATCCTCAACGATTCGGCTGAGACTAAAGCCATAAAGGCTGTTTTAGGGGAACGAAGTAGAAAGGTGCCGGTAAGCTCCAACAAATCCATGATGGGTCATCTGTTGGCGGGAGCAGGCGCAGCTGAAGCCATTTTCACTGTTCTTACCATAAGGGATGGCATAATCCCACCAACAATAAATTATGATACTCCAGACCCTGAATGCGATTTGGACTATGTCCCTAATGTAGCCAGAAAAGGAGAGGTAAACACAGCTATCTCCAATTCCTTCGGTTTTGGTGGATTCAATGCTACCCTTCTCTTCAGGAAGTTCAGGGGATAATAACCTCTGAGAAATGCCTCTTTCCCCTTCTTTTGGCTTTGGTGGCGTGGATGCTGTGCTTATTGTTAGAAATCCGGGCTAACAGCCTACGCTGCCTATTCACGTGAGCCCGAAGCTTTGTTATCATTATGTATACTAATTCAAGGAGGTGACAATTCATGCCTGTGACAGGTCTCATAGTCGGAATACTTGCCCTCATCTTTGGCGTCGTAGTAATGATCTTCCCCAAAATCCTTAACTATCTGGTAGGGATCTATCTCATAATAGTGGGCATTGTCGCCCTTGTAAGCTACTTTGCTTAGCGCATGTTTGGGACATCCTGAATTTGATGTAGGATAAGAACTGTGAAGCCTCTACGTTCGCCTTAGGGAGGGTGTGAGCCACTGTGCTTAGCGAGGTCAGGAGTTGGCGATGACAGGGAGATAGCTTCCGCGTGCCCCGCCTCAAAGTCAGGCTGCAAAGTACCCCTCCCTTGAAGGGAGAGCTATGTGGGGGTGAATTCCTGCCTCCCTCTAACTCCCTGTTAGATGACGCTTGAGATGCTATGAGGCAGCTTGCAGCTAGCTGTGATCGTTTCTTAACACGCTTTCGAACCGTGCTGATCTCTAATCCCTAAGAGTGGCCAGGATTGCTCGATTGCTGATGCCGGGCCATAGGATTCTTGGGTAACTGACGTCAGAAACATCTTCGTAGCTGGGGAGGGCTGATCCCTGAAATTGCGAAAACTTCACATTCTTTCCGGGGCGGTCATGCCCATAAGGTGAAGGACTCTGGCCAACACAACCTGACTTGCCCTGACCAGCTTGAGACGGGCTTTGGTTAATGCTTCATCTTGAGAAACAACCCGGCATTGCTTGTAGAAGCTATGGAAAACGGTGGCTAGGTCCTGAGCATAATAAGCCAGGTGGTGTGGCTCCAGGCTGCTGACTACTTCTTCCACTACTTCAGACAGCAACATCAGCCTGCGAATCAAGGTTAACTCTGGCTCAGTTGTAAGCAAAGCCACGTCGCCTTGGCTGTAATCGATCCCCCGCTCGCCAGCCAAGCGAAGAATGCTGGCAATTCGAGCATGAGCATACTGAACATAATAAACTGGGTTGTCCGCTGATTGCTTCTTGGCTAGCTCCAGGTCAAAGTCCATCTGGCTATCCGCCGAGCGGGACAAGAAAACGAAACGGCAGGCATCAGCTCCCACCTCTTCTATCACCTCTCGCAAGGTGACGATATCTCCGCTTCGCTTGGATACTTTGACTACATCTTCGCCACGCCGCAAGGTAACTAACTGACAGATTACTACTTTGAGCTGTTCGGGATCTAGTCCCAGTGCCTTGATTGCTGCCTTCATCCTGGGGACATGCCCCTGATGGTCTGCTCCCCAAATATCAATGACATAATCGAATTTCCGCTCCAGGAACTTGTTGTAGTGATAGGAGATATCAGAGGCAAAATATGTGGGAGAGCCATCGCTGCGCACCAGGACATTATCCTTATCATCACCGAGGGCACTAGATTCAAACCAAACGGCGTTCTCCTTCTTGGCCACATAGCCTTTGCTTTGAAACAGTGACATAACTCTCTGGTATTGTTCACCTTGATAGAGAGTCTTTTCGCTGAACCAGACATCGAAATCAACATTCAGCAGCTTAAGGTCTTGCCTGATTCGCCCTATTATGTTGCCCAGTCCGATTTTGCCTATTTCTTGAGCAGGCTCTTTTCCCTCAGACACGATCTCCGCTATTTTGCCAATTGCCTTCTCCCTTCCCCCTTGCTCAGCGATAATCTCTGTTGCTAAGTCAATCACATAATTGCCGAAATAGCCCTCGGCAGGCATGTCGGCTCCCATTTCCAGACACTGTTGGTAACGAGCATAAAGGGAATGCTTGAATGCGTCTATCTGGCTGCCCATATCATTCAGGTAGTATTCCCGCTCCACTTGGAAGCCAGCGGCGGAAAAAACGTTAGCCAAGGTGCTACCCAGAACGGCGCCACGTCCGTGACCCACATGAAGAGGTCCGGTAGGATTAACGCTAACAAATTCAAGTTGAATACGTTTTCCTTCGCCTATATCGATATCCCCATATGAATGCCCAAAAGCCAAAACTGTCTCCACTTGCTCAGCCAACCAATCTCCTCGCAAGGTAAAATTGATGAAACCTGGTGCGGCAACAACAACCTTATCAACTTCCGGAGGAGGCGATATGTGCTCGGCCACCCGCTCGGCTATGGACAGGGGAGACATCTCCATGGCACGGGATAGCTTCAAGGAGAGGCCTGAGGCGAAGTCACCATGCTCAGGGTTCTGAGGGTGTTCTATAACTATGTCAGGCAACGCGGCAAAAGGAAGGCTCCCCTCGTGTTGTGCCTCAATGATTGCCTTCTCTAGGCAGGCAGCCAGGTTTTTCCTGAGCATGAGATTGCCTTTCTTATTTGACAGTGACATATTCAACTCCATTCGGTGCTTTCAGACCATAGCTGGGTCACTTTCTCGCCTAGCAAAATATGTTCATCTCTTTCGAGATTAGGATCGCTCTGCAAAAGAGTTATTGCTTCTTGCCGAGCTAGTTCCAACAGACGCACGTTTGACAAGTCAGCTACCCGAAGCTCGGGAAAACCGCTTTGCTGAGTGCCTGAGAATTCCCCCGGGCCGCGCAGCTTCAAGTCTTCCTCAGCCAAGGCGAAGCCATCATGAATTTCCTCCACAAGTTGAAGGCGCTTGCTTACTTCGGGTGAAGGTTTTTCAGGAACGAGCAGGCAATACCCCGGCTCGCTATTCCGCCCCACCCGGCCCCTGAACTGGTGGAGCTGCGACAGCCCAAAACGGTCAGCGCCCTCCACCAGGATAACGGTAGCTTTAGGTATGTCGATGCCTACTTCGACTACCGATGTTGACACCAGAATATCGAGCAATCCATTGCGAAAGCGGCGCATGACATCCTCTTTGTCACTGGCAGGCATCCTTCCATGAAGTAGCCCCAGCCTTAAGTCGGGGAAAACCTCTCTGGATAAGAAGTCATATTCAGTTGTGGCTGCCTTTGCCTCAAGCACCTCCGACTCATCAATTATGGGACAAATAACGAAGGCTTGCCTGCCGCGGCTAACCTCCCTGCGAACAAAGGCGTAAGCTTTTCCCATTTGCTGAGGGTCAAGGTATTTTGTTTTGGCTACCTGGCGTCCCGGAGGTAACTGATCAATGACTGAAAGATCGAGGTCGCCGTAGAGAGTGAGCGCCATAGTCCGAGGAATAGGAGTAGCCGTCATGACCAGAATATGGGGGTTGAACCCCTTTTGGCGCAGCTTCTGACGCTGTAAGACGCCAAAGCGATGCTGCTCATCTATCACCGCCAGGCCAAGCTTGTGGAATTCCACGCCTTCCTGGATAATGGCGTGGGTGCCGACAACGATATCAACCTTGCCCTCCCGAAGCTGGCTGTGTAGGTACTCCTTTTCATTGTCTTTAAGACTACCCACGAGCAGCGCGATGGTAAGAGGCTGTGACAGAAATCCAGCATAGCACCTTATGTTGCCTGACTTGGCTGACATTGCGGAGCTTGTTCCGAGCGTAAGTGAGGAATCTCGCTCCTCGCTACAACGCTCAGGCGTGCTGAGCTCGGATAGGTAGCCACAAATGTTATTAAAATGCTGCTCAGCTAATATCTCAGTGGGTGCCATCAGGGCTGCCTGATAACCATTAGCAGCAGAGACCAATAGAGCTATGGTGGCAATTACGGTTTTGCCGCTGCCTACTTCCCCCTGGAGGAGACGGCACATGGCTTTTGGACGAGAAATGTCAGCCAGGATCTCTTGCAGCACACGCTCCTGAGCCTGGGTTAAGGCGAAGGGCAAGCAATTCAGAAACCCGTTGATAATCCCTTGATCGGCATCTAAGGCGTTGCCAGGCTGACTTTCCTGCCAATCCCGCTTTCTGGCCAGGAGGCCTAACTGAAGGAGGAATAACTCATCAAATGCTAACCTCTCTCTTGCCGTTTCTGCCATCGACCAGTTGTCGGGATAATGAGCTTGAGCGATCGCCTGAGGCAGGTCGAGAAACTGATAGCGGTTTCTTGTTTCTGAGGGCAAGAAGTCTCTCAATTGCCATGCCCAGCCGCTAATGAGCTCCTTCATCCACCTCCTCACTTGTCTAGGATATAAGCCCTGGGTAAGAGGGTACACAGGAACCAAGCGAGCCGTATGGATCAATTCTTTAGATCCCAGCAATTCCCACTCAGGAGATTCAAAAACCTTTTGCCCTTTAAACAAGCTAACTCTACCACTAATTGCCACTCTCGCATTGGTAGAGAAGTTTCTGGCTAGGTAAGGCTGATTGAACCAAACCACCCTCATGTTCCCTGTTTCATCACCCACAATTGCCTCTGTGCCTTGCCGATTACCCAGGGTAACTACCCTGGCTTCCCATACTATGGCTACAATGGTCTGCTCTTCACCCTCCTCGAGCTCAGCAATGGGCTTCCTCTGGCTATAATCGAGGTAGCGCCTGGGGAAGAAATACAGCAAATCATGTATCGTTTTGACATTTAGCTTGGACAGCTTGCCTGCTACGCCGGGCGTGATGCCCTTGATGATCACAACGGGAGAACTCATTGGCTCACTTCTCTTTCCTGAGGGCGGCTTGGCTGTTGTAGATAGGCTGTTGGATACCTCTACCCCAGTCCCTTTCTTCCCCTTTGTGTTTTCCAGCTTATCCAGCCAATCAAAGATATTTGCTAGCCATTTCTTCCGTTCATCTATGTCCCAGGAACTATAATTGGAATTGGACAAGTCAAGTCCATCAAAAGTCGCCAAAAGCTTGGGGTTAGCTATGATTTGCCTGATTTGTCCCGCTTGCTTGTGAAGATATCTATCCAGGCCACCGATTACCGCCTTATCAGCATAACCTTTCCGGCATTCAAGCTCGAGAACGTCTCTTAGTGAGTTGATGCTTATCATTGAGGAAGCCATGCTTTAACTTGCTGCTGAGGCGCTCTCTATGTTTTTCCTCAGTGCCACGACCAAAGTTCCTGGTCCACAGTGAGTACCTAATCCCGGTCCAAGCCTAGCCATCCAAGGGCGGATTTGAGGAAGAAAGAAGCTTATGCGCTCAGCTAATATCTGGGCGTCATGAGGGGTGGTGCTATGCATGATAGCTAGATCCCGAACAGGTAGAGCTGACCTGACAAATTCGCAAAGGCGATCTATCCCCTTACCATGAGTGCGAGCTAAGCCAACGGGATGGAGTTCGCCATCTCGCATAGTGATGAGGGGCTTCACATTGAGCACTGACCCCAATAAGGAAGCTGCCTTGCCTATCCGTCCGCCTTTAGCCAGATACTTGAGGGTACCGAAAAGCCCCATTCCATAGGTTTGAAGGATGGCCTCACCAACTCTTCCCACCAGTTGTTGCAAAGTGACACCTATGCTAGCTGCTTTGGCCGCCATTATGACGATGAGACCCAAGCCCATGGTTAGAAACTGGGAGTCAACAACCTCGATGCGACACCTCTCACTACTCAAGGCCTCTTTAGCCAGCAAGGCAGCATTGTATGTGCCACTGGTTTTGCTGGAAAGGTGGATGGAGAGAATCTCATTAGCCTCCTGGGCTAGCTTCTTGAATACTCTGATGAAATCTCCTGGCGATGGTGCTGAAGTCACCGGGTGAACAGGACCTGTTTCCAGCCTGTGATAAAACTCATCAGCGTCCATATCTACTTGGTCACGGTAGGTCTTGTCCCCGAAATTAATATATATTGGGACTATGGTTATTCCCAACTGCTCGGCTAGGTCTAAAGCTATATCCGAGGTGCTATCAGTTACAATTCTAACCGTCATAACTAGCCTTGGTAGGAGTTAGCATATGCGAAAACAATCATTCCAGTATAATTGCTCAAGACATAAACTGCAAGCTTAGGGCCTGCTACTCTCCTTCAAGGACGGAAACAGCTAAGGCGTGAGGGCCAAGATGGGCGCCTACTACAGGGCTTACCCTGGAACGATAGGTGCGCTCCGGAGGGACGAAGTCTTTGAGGCGCTCGGCTAATAGCTCCAACTCATGAGGAGTGGTGGCATCCTCAATGGTCAGGGCTTCTATATTTGTGAAACCTTTGACGAAGTCTACCAGAAGATCCATTGCCTGAGCTCGACTGCGAGGACGCGCAATAGGAAAGGTTGCGCCATCTTTTATTGCTATAACAGGATTTACCTTTAGCATACTGCCTAAGAAGGCCTGTGCCTTACCGATACGCCCTCCCCTTCTTAAGTATTCCAGTGTATCGAAGCTCACGCGCACATGGACTCTGGACATCGCTCCCCTGACCCAGCCAGCAATCTGGTCCAAATCAGCCCCTGAGTGAGCCATCCGAGCAGCCTTCATAGTTAAAAGCATCTGTCCACCTATCGCCGTCTGGCAATCAATGACCTCTATGCGGCAATCCCTGGTAACCATAGCCTTGCCCTGAAGGGCCGCACCGTAAGTGGCGCTAAAGAGCTGGGAAAGCGTTATAGTCAGGATTTCGTTCGTCTCTTCAGCCAATTCGCTGAAAAGCTCAGCGGCAAACCCAGGAGAGATAGTTGAGGTAGTAGGGAAGATTTTGCTTTGTTCGAGCCTGTTGTAGAATCCCTCCGTAGATAGGTCGACGTTATCTCGGTATGCTTCATTGCCAAAGTGTACGTACAAAGGCACAACTCGAATCCCAAGCTTTTCAGCTAGTTGGGGAGTGATGTCAGAACAGCTATCAGTTACAATCTTAACCATTACTCTCTACCTCCTGGAAGCCTTTGTTTTTCACGGGGTCCCAAAATCACTCCAGTGAAATTACATAATTATAGTATGGTTGTCCGCCACAAAGCACTTCAACCTCAACAGGGTATCTATCTCGAATCTCCTTGGCTATGCTCTCAGCTTCAGCATCCTTAATCTCAGCGCCGTAGTAAATGGTTATTATCTCCACGTCAGCGATATTCGTTTTCTCCAGGGCCTTCAAAATAACGTCTGACGCATTGTTGCCACTGCCTATCAAAGCTTCGTCATTCAGAATAGCGATATAGTAGCCTTTCTTTATCTCCAATCCGTTGAGTTGTACATTGCGTATCGCTTTGGTCAGTGCCAGAGTTCTGACTCCCTTCGTTGCCTCTTCCATAATTCGAGTGTTTTGCTCCAAATCCATGTCATAACTGAAAGCAAGAGACGCTGCTATACCTTGAGGAATGGTTCTGCTAGGGATTACCTTCACCTTCTTCGAAGTTAGCCTCTCAACCTGAGAGGCTGTAGGGATAATATTCTTGTTATTGGGCAACAGGATAACGTTATCCGAGGGTGCCAATTCCACAGCTTGAACCAACTGGCGAACGCTGGGGTTCATTGTTTGACCACCAGGGACGACTGCGGTGCCCAGGCTATTGAATAGCTTCAGGAAACCATCTCCGAGGGCAACCGCTACTATGGCAACATCGACCGCAGGCAGTCTCTCCTTTTGCAGTTTGATGAATTCCGCATACTGGTCATCCATGTTATTGATTTCTATGTGATGCAATGTTCCAAGGCGTGTGGCATACTTGAGGACTTCACCGGGCTTAAGGCTGTGTATATGAACTCTCACCGTGCTGTCATCCCCGGTGACAACTATAGACTGCCCCTTTTTCTTCAAGGCCCTTTTTATCTTCTTCAGACCAAGCTTTTGCCCTTTCAGCACAAAATTGGTGCAATATCCGTAAGGCAGTTCGAGTTCGGTGGCTGTCGGAGTTGCCCTCGCAGCCAGGGGCAAATCAGCAGCAACCACGTGGGGTCTCCAATATTGTATCTTGTCTGCGTCGCCCTCAAGGAAATGAAAGGCGCCGTCCAGCAAAACGTAAACGCCTTGCCCCCCAGCATCTACCACCCCAGCCTCTTTTAGTACCGGCAATAAGCTAGGTGTTCGGGCTACTGAATCCCGAGCTGCCTCTACCGCAGCCTTTAACACCGAAATCAAACCGTCAGAATCGGTTTTGGCTGCTTTATTAGCGGCTTCGGCAGCGTCTTTTAGCACTGTCAACATAGTCCCTTCCACAGGGTGAACCATTCCTTCATAGGCGGCTTTGGATGCTTCAGTGAGTGCCTTGGCGAGGTCTTTCCCGCCGAAAGAGGCCTTCCCATCTAGCCCCTTGGCCAGACCACGCCAGAACTGGGACAGGATAACCCCCGAATTACCTCGAGCCCCCATCAAGGAGCCGTGGGATAGTGACTTGGCTACCGATGAAGCATCTCTATCTGAGTTCTTGCTTGCCTCTTCTAAAGCAGACTGCATAGTAAGCAACATGTTAGTTCCCGTGTCGCCGTCAGGAACAGGGAAAACATTTATGGCATTAATATCAGGGACGCCTTTCTCTAGCCAGGCAGTGCCCGAAGTAAACATTTCTCTCAAAATTTGGCCATCAACTAAGCCAGCTTCCATTCGTCTCTACCTCACAATGATTGTTATTATGCCGTCAGCGTGGTAACATTACTAGATTGTTGTATAGTAGCATTATAATGGTAGTTGAGCTATTGTCTAGAGTAAGAGGGGGTAAGAGTTTCCCGTGAAGTGCCAGATTTGTGGCAAGACAACTCAATACGGTAATAGCGTAAGCCACTCTAAGAGGCATACTAAACGGCGCTGGCTGCCCAATGTACATCGAACGACGATGGTTATAGATGGCAGGAAGACGAAAGTCAACATTTGCACCAG
>JADFUX010000072.1 GCA_015222255.1 Chloroflexota bacterium | reverse complement strand
GGGGTGTAGGGTTTCTCACTGGGCTAATTGGTCTTGGTGGGGGCTACGCCTTGGTGCCCAGTTTCATCTATTTTCTCAGGTCGCCATTGCGGATTGCTATTGGTTCCTCTATGGCGTCCTTTGTGTGGTTTGCCTTGGTTGGAGGCATAATTAAGGGCCTTCAAGGTTTCTGCGATGTTACGGCTGCCGTTGCCTTGGGTATTGGAGCTGCTGGTGGGGCAATTATCGGGGCTAGACTAGTAGCTCGATTCAAACCAGCTACTTTGAAAGCGATCTTCGGTTTTGTGTTCCTTTATGTTTCTCTGAAATACATTTTGCTCTATTTCGGTATTCATATCTAGAGGAAGCAAAGAAATATTAGCCTTAGCCTCTGGGTACGTTTGTCAAATCTAAATCCAGGGATCCAAGGGTGTGGGAGGGGCAATCAGGAGGGGGAAGCTATGGCGAGCGATTTGGTAGTATAGTATAATTTGTCACTTGAGTTAGAAAATGATTATAGCTGTCATTGGGGATTCCTCCTGTTCCCCTGAACAAGCTGAGTTGGCTGAGACTGTCGGAGAGCAGTTAGCTGAGCGTGGCGCTACTATAATATGTGGTGGCTTAAGCGGTGTTATGGAGGCAGTGTGTCGTGGAGCTAAGTCAAGAGGCGGTTTGACGGTTGGCGTTTTGCCCGGTGAAGATGCAAGCATGGCCAACCCGTGGGTAGATATTCCCATAGTTACGGGGGTGGGTTACGCCAGGAATATGGCAGTGGTGAAGTCAGCCCAAGCCGTGATTGCCATTGGGGGCGGTTATGGAACCCTTAGCGAGATTGCTTATGCCTTGAAGAGCAACATTGCAGTCGTTGGCTTGAATACCTGGTCATTGTCCCTAAACGGCCAGGCGCTTGATGCCGTAATTAGGATCTCTAATCCTACAGAGGCAGTGGACAAAGCCGTTGCCGTAGCTGAGAATAAGGTTGGTTCGGTCTAAGATGTATCAAGAAATGGGAAGCATCGAGAACATTAAGGCTAGGGAGATCCTCGATTCCCGGGGTAACCCCACGGTAGAAGTCGAAGTTACGCTGATCGACGGCACAATTGGGCTGGCCTCGGTTCCATCAGGGGCAAGCACCGGGAAGCACGAGGCTGTGGAGCTTAGGGACGGGGATAAGAACAGGTATGACGGTCTCGGCGTCCTGAAAGCGGTAAAACATATCAACGAAGATATTGCTGAGGAAATAATTGGCATGTTTGCCTTAGAGCAGGCAGCTATTGACCAGAGGCTAATTGAGCTTGATGGCACTGGTAACAAAGCCCGCCTCGGCGCTAACGCTATCCTGGGAGCATCTTTGGCAGTAGCGAAGGCGGGCGCGAATTTCTTGGGCGTGCCTTTATATCGATACCTGGGTGGGGCAGGGCCTTGCCTGCTACCTATCCCTATGCTGAATATCTTGAATGGTGGCAAGCATGCCCTTGGCTCTAGTGATTTTCAGGAGTTTATGATAATCCCTGTGGGCGCTGCCAACTTCGCCCAAGCAATTCAAATGGGCAGTGAGGTGTACCACTGCTTGTACAAAGTGCTTAGAGACAAGGGATTAAACACCAATGTCGGCGATGAGGGCGGCTTTGCACCTCAGCTTTCTTCTAACAAAGAAGGAGTGGAGTTAATCCTGGAAGCTATCGACCTAGCTGGCTACAAAGCCGGCGACGACTTATTTATTGCCCTAGACTCGGCAGCGAGCAGCTTCTATCAGGATGGTAAGTACGCTTTATCCAGAGAGGGTGTCACCCTCAGTTCTGGAGAAATGGTGGATTACTATGCTAAGCTCGCATCACATTACCCCGTTATCAGTATCGAAGATGGCTTGGCTGAGGATGATTGGCCGGGCTGGCTATTGCTCACGGCTAAGCTGGGGGAAAAGGTTCAAATCGTCGGCGACGACCTTTATGTCACTAATATCGACCTGCTCGAGCGGGGGATTGCCCAAAAGGCCTCAAACTCAATACTCATTAAGCCAAATCAAATAGGCACGCTCAGTGAAACTCTAGCGGTTGTTAGAAGGGCGCAAACCACAGGATGGACAACGATTATCAGCCATCGTTCTGGGGAGACCGAAGATACTACTATAGCTGACTTATCGGTAGCCGTTGGTGCTGGATTTATCAAAGCTGGCGCTCCTTGCCGCAGCGAAAGATTAGCTAAATACAATCGCCTTCTTAGGATAGAAGAGGAACTGGGGACTAATGCCCGTTATCCGGGCAGGAAAGCTTTCTACAATTTGGGGGGATTAGAATCGTGGAAATAGTTCAGGGTGTTTGGCAGATAAAGGTCCCTTTGCCATTTACTCCATTGGAATACATCAACGTCTATGTGGTTAAGGGTGTTGAGGGAGCTATATTGATTGATACCGGTTGGAATACTCCAGAAGCCTTTTCTGCTTTGCAAGACGGACTGAAGCAGCAAGGCCTTGGCTGGAAAGACATCAAGCAGATTGTCATTACTCACATTCATCCGGATCATTATGGTTTGGCAAAAAGGGTAAGAGAACTTTGCGGAGCCAAAGTAGCCATGCATAGGATAGAGGCGGGACTTGTTGATCCAAGATATGTGAATTTTGGCAAGCTTCTCAGGGAAATGGGACGCGAGCTTTACAACAACGGTGTTCCTTCAACTGAATTGCCTGGACTGGAGGAGGCTTCTTTGTGGATGAATGAGTTTGTGATGCCACTTTTGCCCGATGTTGAGTTGGACAATGGTGACATGATTTCCAATGGCTCTTTTGAATTTGAGGTCATATGGACACCGGGACATTCCCCAGGCCACATATGTCTCTACGAACAGAGAAGGAAACTTCTATTTGCAGGCGACCACCTTTTGTTCGAAATCACCCCTAATGTGTCCTTTCATCCCCAATCTGGGGACAATCCCTTGGGAGATTATATCAATTCTCTAAAGACCGTAGAGGGTCTCAAAGCTAACCTTGTCTTCCCAGGGCACGGCCCGGTGTTCAATAGCCTGAAAACAAGAGCGGCAGAGATACGGTCTCATCATGAACGAAGGGAAAAGGTTATTGTGAAGGCCATAAACGAAGAACCGAAGACAGCCTATCAAATAGCATCAGAGATTCCATGGATATCAGAGCAAGCGGGCGTCGGTTTTCATAATTTGGAACCTATGGATAGGCGGCTGGCGATAATGGAGACCCTTGCTCACCTCAGACTATTGGTGGTCGAGGACAGAGCAAGGCGTATTGAGAGAGACGGTGTCTCTTTCTATCTGGCTACGGACTGACTTAGAAAGGAGGTAGAAATTGGCAACTAGGATCGGAATCAATGGTTTTGGGCGAATCGGCAGGTTGGGTCTCAGGGCAATAAACCAGAGGTGCAATGGCAAGTTGGAGGTAGTGGTGGCGAATGACCTTACCGATGCTAAGACCAATGCGCATCTTTTCAAATACGACACCAATTACGGCAGCTACCCAGGCAAAGTGGAAGCCACAAATGATTCTATTGTAGTGGATGATAGGGAAATAAGAGTCCTGGCGGAGCGTGACCCGGCCAAAATCCCCTGGCGAGATTATGGGGTGGACATTGTAATTGAATCAACAGGGCTCTTTACTCAAGCCTCCAAAGCCGCCGCTCACCTTCAGGGTGGGGCTAAGAAAGTGATTATTTCAGCCCCAGCCCAAGAAGAGGATATAAGCATTGTCCTTGGGGTTAATGAAGGGCAATATGACCCAGCCAAACATCACGTCATCTCCAATGGTTCCTGCACCACCAATTGCATTGCCCCTGTGGTCAAAGTTCTTCACCAGAACTTTGGCATAGTTCATGGATTTATGACGACTATCCACTCCTATACTAACGACCAGAAAATTCTGGACGTGTTTCACCGCGACCTGCGTCGAGCGAGGGCTGCTGCTATGAACATCATACCCACCACTACCGGTGCGGCTCGTACCACGACTGTGGTCATGCCTGAATTGAAAGGAAAGCTCGACGGCCTTGCTATAAGGGTGCCTACTTCCATAGTGTCTCTTGTGGACCTCGTGGCTGACCTGGATAGGAAGGTGACCGTTGAGGAAGTCAACGATGTCTTTCGCAAGGCTGCTGAGGGAGAACTTAAAGGCATAGTGGAGTACTGTGATGAGCCCCTGGTAAGCATGGATTTCAAAGGCAATCCGGCCAGCGCCGTCTTTGATGCCTTGAGCACCATGGTTGTCGATGCCAATCTGGTGAAGGTGCTAGCCTGGTATGATAATGAGTGGGGCTATAGCTGCCGCCTCGCTGACCTTTGTAGCTAT
>JADFUX010000071.1 GCA_015222255.1 Chloroflexota bacterium | reverse complement strand
GGACGGTAGCGAAGGCCGAATCTCGTTGGTGAGGTAGAGAAGACTACTTGGCGGAGCCTTTGGCGGGCGTTATGAGGTTGTTCGCTAGCTAAGAATAAGAGAGGCACACGGCTTCCAATGGCCCGAAGATGCAATTACTTTACGCCAGCTTTGAGTCACCCGACGGAGATAAAGGTACTCAAGGTCAGGACTGGCTTTTGACGTGCCGCCTCTGTAGTTGAGATTATACGCTGCATTGAATACTGGTATAATATGGGGTTGGTTCTCGCCAACTGTCGGGGGTGTAGTGTCGTCTACGGGTGATGCTCAGGCAATTCAGCATCTGAAGAGCGCAATTGCTGAAGGCAAGAGTTGGTATTTGGCTTTGCTTGAAGCGATCAAACTGTGGCGCACCCCTGATGAGGACCACGATGGACGCCACTTCCAGTATCTTATTGATAAGGAAGCCTTTGACTGGCTAGTTTTGGCGGAGAGGCTATGTGAGGAGGTTGATGGGTTTATTCCCGAGAAGGAGTTGGTTGACCTCCTTTTTTTGGATCGACCACCGATAGAACTGACTAACGATGAATTTAAGGAACTCATCGGTAACGCCAAATACCAAGCATATCTTAACTATCTCTACGGCATCCTTGTGGAGGAGATTCTTGTTTTGGCTGTTGTTGGCGAGATTCGAAAGGGGAGACGAGCCTTGGGTTTGACGAAGGATGACGGGGTAGTTGATGAAGCGTACCAACGCCTCTATGGATTTGATCAGCCAGAATTGATAGCGCGGTTCAGGAAGGAAAGAGGCTATCCCAGGCGTAAATCTATGAGTCTGAGCCAACTTAGGGAATTCACTTACTGGCTATTTAAGCAGCGCCTGGAGAGATGTGATAAGTCCTGCGTTGCTAGCGATACCAAGAAAGCTCTGGCGAAGCTGCATTACTATTTGAAGCTGAAAGGTCGCAATTCCGCTCACTGAAGCTGAGATAGTTCCAATTCCAATCTTTCTAGCTTGTCTTTTAGCAGGCGGAGTTTTTGCTTTTCCTTTTCGACGATCTGTGGTGGCGCTTTGGTCAGGAAATCGGTATCGCTTAACCTTTGGTCAAGTTGAGCAACTATGGCTTTCGTTGCCTCGTTTTCCTTAGTCAGCCTCTGCTTTTCACCAAACCGATCAACCATGCCAGCCCACGGCAAAACTACTTCGGCCTCCTGTAGCACCAGGGCAAGAGCTTCTGTCTTGTCAGGCTTCCTTTCTTGGCGGCTGAGGATGGCCAAGGGACGCACTCGGGCTAGTGTTTCTATAGCTTTGGTTTGGGCGGTGATATGAGCCAAGAGGTCATCGGCGTAGACCCGGGCATCGATCCATTTGTCTGCCTTCACCTTGTGTTGGGCGCGAGCATTGCGGATGGAGTGGATAATCTCTATTATGGAATCCATAGCCCTTTCAGCTTCAGGATCGGTGAGTTTATCATCAGCGATGGGATATTGAGCTATCATAATGGAGGTCGGAATTTGGCCTTCGCGGCACAGGCGCTGTCTTAGTTTTTGCCATAGTTCCTCAGTAGCGAAGGGCATAAAAGGGTGCAAGAGGCGAAGCGATATTTCCAAGGTGCTTACCAAGAAAGGTAGAGGCGAGGGAGCTGATTGATCATGGAATCGTATTTTGGCCATTTCAATATACCAATCACAGAATTGAGACCAGATGAACTCATAGATTTGTTGCTCAGCTTCGCCAAATTGGAAATCCTCCATGAGTCTAGTGACATTGTGGATAAGGCGGCTGAGTTTGCTCTCAATCCAGCGGTCTTCTATTCTCCAAGGCTTATCGAAGTCCCTCTCCGGGATTAGGGTCGCTAAGGTAACTGAGCTTCCTGCGTTTTCGGCATCCATGCTCTGCAGGATGAATCTGGCGGCATTCCACAATTTGTTGACAAAATTGCGGCCGCCCTCAAGTCTTGCTTTGCCAACATTTGTATCATTTCCTGCTGAAGTACCTGCAGTCAGTGCGAAGCGAAGAGCATCAATACCATATTTGTCTACGGCTTCCATTGGATTGATAACATTCCCCTTTAGCTTGCTCATCTTTTCCCCATTCTCATCTCGAATTAGCCCATGGAGGTAGACAGTGTGGAAGGGGATTTTGCCAGTATCTTCAAGCCCCATCATGATCATTCTGGCTACCCAGAAGAAAAGGATGTCGTAGCCAGTCTCCATCACTGAAGTGGGATAGAAATAGCCGAAGTCCTCAGTATCCTCTGGCCAGCCTAGTGTGGAATGTGTCCACAGAGCTGAGCTGAACCAAGTATCAAGAACATCAGGATCTTGGATAGTCTGGCTTGAGCGACAATGGCTGCAGATTAAGGGTTCGTTTACGGAGACTGTCAGATTGCCACATTCTTGACAGTACCACACGGGAACCCGGTGTCCCCACCAGAGTTGTCGGCTAAGACACCAATCCCTAATATTCTCCATCCAGTCGAAATATACCTTGGTGAAGCGTTCTGGAATAATGATTATGCTTCCTTCCCTGACAGCTTTGATAGCCGCCTCAGCTAGAGGTTTCGTGCGAATAAACCATTGTAGGCTGGCCATCGGCTCAACCATCGTTTGGCAGCGGTTGCAATGTCCTACCTTATAGAAATAGGGCTCAATTCTCTCCAATAGATGCTTGCCCTCTAGTTCAGCTACTACTTTGTCTCTGCAAGTGAACCTTTCTGAACCACTATAGGGGCCGGCATTCTCGTTCATGGTAGCATCGTGGTTCATGACGTTCAGTAAGGGCAGGTTATGCCGTTGAGCTACCTCGAAGTCTACGGGATCATGAGCGGGTGTTATCTTCAATGCCCCGGTGCCAAAAGAGGGGTCAACAGCATCATCGGCGATGATGGGGATTTTCCTATTTACAATGGGGAGAATTACATCCGTTCCAACCAGCTTCGCGTAGCGCTCATCTTCCGGGTTTACGGCTACCGCAGTGTCGCCAAAGAATGTCTCTGGTCGGGTGGTGGCCACGGTCAGGAAGCCATCACCGTCAGCTAGAGGATAGCGGATATAATAGAGCTGCCCCGAGATATCCTTGTGCTCTACCTCGAGGTCGGAAAGGGCGGTTTGGCATCGCGGGCACCAGTTTATTATGCGCTCACCTTGATAAATCAATCCTTTGTTGTACAAACGAACAAAGGCGGTGCGAACTGCTCTGCTTGGGCCTTCGTCTAGTGTAAAGCGTTCCCGTGTCCAATCACAGGAAGCTCCCAGCATTTGATGCTGATAATTAATTGCTTTCCGACTCTCGTTTACCCATTCCCAGGCTACCTTGAGGAATTCCTCTTTGCCTATGTCTTCCTTGGTTAGTCCCTGCCTGGCCAGCTGCTGCTCCACGACCACCTGCGTCGCAATGCCGGCATGGTCAGTTCCAGGCACCCATAAGGTAGGCTCTCCTTTCATTCGGTGCCACCTAACCATGACATCCTCTAGTGTTGTGGTCAGGGCATGTCCCAAATGAAGCTCGCCAGTGACGTTGGGCGGTGGCATGATGAGAACAAAGGGTTTCCTCTCATGGTCTATTCGAGGAGTGAAGTAGCCTTGCTCAAGCCAGAAGTCATACCATTTCTTTTCTATTTTGCCTGGCTCATAAGCTTTGGGGATTTCGGGCATTTCTAATGGCTCTCCTAGTTAAGGTTGTGGCATTCCCAAGTCTCGGCAAATCTCTCTTGCCAAGAAGTCGTTAACTCCTTGATGACGAAGCACCGTAGGGAATGCACCCCTATGACAAGACAGATAGGGTTGAGTCTAACGGGGTACCTCGTTATGCTGTTGAATAACCACTAACTCTTCAAATTCATTGGGTGGACGGTAATCTAGCATCGAATTAAGCCTTTTCTGATTATAGACCTCCTCGATGAAATAGGGAAGCCCAGCCATCACCTCCTCAAGTATGTCATACTCACATAAGTACACCTCCATTATAGATTATTCTGACCCTGCCAAACCTTGCTAACCTCAAGTGTCCAGTCTCAGGGGTTCACTCCACTTTAGAAATCGATACCCTCTTCAGGCGCATTTTCTATTGGAAGAGACCAAGCATAGGCACGAGAAATTAAATGCGCTATACTTTGAATAGTGAGAGAAAGCCTGTGGAATCCCCTTTCGCCTTCACCAGGATGGCAAGCCTGAAAAAGACTGATTTGGGACTATGAGCACTGGAAAGAGGATTGGCAAGCTCCCCCCAGCAGCCATAGTAGCCATAATCCTATCCATCATCTGTGGCATCTCGCTATATATACGCATAGCGCTGCCCTACGACCAGGTTTTTGTCGATGGCGCAGTCCTATTCAGGGGAACTGATCCCTGGTTTCACATGCGCCTGATAGAGAATCTAGTTCACCACTTCCCCCAACTTATCCACTTCGACCCTTATACTGCCTACCCTGGTGGTTGTAT
>JADFUX010000070.1 GCA_015222255.1 Chloroflexota bacterium | reverse complement strand
TTGTCAATATATAAGCTTGCCCTATGCACTCCCAGGGCACATGCCATAACCAGGATACAGTTAGCATTCTGAATAGCTCCTTTATCTTCTCTCATAGCCACCTCGGTCATCTCATCACAAGCGGTAGGGATAACTATCCAGCCAGTTACCAGCTTTCCCAGTTCTTCCAAACGCCCTTTCATATCCAGAACCTCTTCTCTGCCGCCAGTTCTTGTCATCGTGGCACATGTGCCACAGCCAGCGATATACACCCGGTCAAACCTATCTAGTTGCTCCTTTATTTCATCAAAAGGCTTCTGTTTGGTAATGGATTTCATGCTCAACCTCCCTTGTCAAGACATGGATGGCGACCTTACTGTTCCAGATCACACCTCAAGCATCGGCTAGCCTCCTGCCTTGCCTTTTCTTCGGAAAATCCCAGCTCTGTCTCCTTAAAGCTGCCTTTTCTTTCCTCAGCGGGGAGAAGGGGTATTTCGGGTCTGAATTGGGGCTCCCAGGTTTCCTCAGCCTCCGCACTTACTACCTCTTCAACAACGCTGGGCTTCAAATCATACATCTCAACTCTTGAAGTATCGCCTTTAAGGTATTTGTCTATAGCGATAGCTCCTCTCCTACCAGCAGCGATAGCCTCTATCACCATGCCCGGTCCGACGACAAAATCCCCTCCGGCAAAAACCCCAGGGACATTGGTAGCTAGTCTGTTCTCATCTACAACCAGCCTTTCCAATCGACTGCGCTCAAGGGCACTATCTGGCGGCAAAAACGACAGGTCTGGAGCTTGACCTACAGCGGCAATAGCAGTATCTGCTTCGGCAAAGAACTCTGAGCCAGGAATAGGTATGGGGCGTCGGCGTCCGCTGGCGTCAGGCTCACCCAGCTTCATGTGAATACACTGCAAGCCCGTTATTTTCCAGTTCTCACTCGCTATACGGGTGGGACTGACCAAGAAATTGACCTGGATGCCTTCAGCCAAAGCCTCGTCATATTCGACCTCGCTAACCGGCATCTCCTCCCGCGATCGCCGGTAGAAGATGTTCACTTCATCAGCGCCAAGGCGAAGAGCAGTGCGCGAGGCATCCAGAGCTACGTTACCTCCCCCGATGACTGCTACGTTGCGCCCAACTCTGACCGGCCTGCCAACCTTCACATCTCTCAAGAATCTCAGCCCATAGTAAAAGCCTTCTATGTCCTCCAGTTCCCCAGGTATGCCGATTTGCTGGCTTCGTTGAGCCCCAGCAGCAATGAAGATGGCTTCAAAGCCACTCTTTCTAATATCTTCAATAGTGAAATTCACGTTGATGGGCGTGTTGTATCTTATCTCTACCCCACGCTTGACAATATAGTCTATCTCCTTTTGAATGACCTCTCTGGGCAAGCGAAAGTCGGGTATGGCTACTAACAACATCCCCCCACCTACAGGAAGAGCTTCGAAAACGGTGACCGGATAGCCCATCTGAGCCAAAAAGTAGGCGCATGACAGTCCACAGGGTCCAGCCCCCACTACGGCTACATTTTGGTTATGAGTTCTGGGGAAGGGCTCCGGCTCAGGCAATTCGCTGACATGGTCAAAATACCAGTCAGCAACGAAGCGTTTTAGTGACCTGATAGCTACTGACTCATCAAGTTCTCCGCGACGGCACCTGCCTTCGCAGGGATGATGACAGATACGACCACAAATAGCAGGGAAAGGATTACGTTCCCTGATTGTCTCAACAGACTCCAGGTATTCACCAGCAGCAATATGAGCGACATACTTGGGGATGTTGATACCTACGGGGCAAGTATGCTGACAGGGTGAAATCATCAACGCATCGCAAACAGCCGCCTGGCACTTCTTTTCTTTTATGTGAGCTTCATATTCATCTCTGAAGTAATTGAGGGTAGTAAGTACCGGGTTGGGGCAGGTTTGTCCCAGCCCGCAGAGCGAGCATTCCTTCACTGTCTTGGCTATGGAGAGCAGTGTGTCAATATCGCTCTCACGCCCTTTGCCCTGAGTGATTCTGGTCAGGATTTCCAGCATCTGCCTGGTCCCCAGACGGCAAGGGACGCATTTCCCACAGGACTCAGCCTGCGTGAAGCTGAGGAAATACCTGGCTATCTCGACCATACAGGTAGTGTCATCCAGCACCACCATGCCGCCAGAGCCCATAATCGAGCCTAGTTGAGCCAGGGTTTCATATTCCACAGGAGCATCGAGGAATCGGGCAGGGATGCATCCTCCTGAAGGCCCACCTGTCTGCACCGCCTTGAACCGTTTGCCACGAGGAATACCACCGCCGATATCAAAGATGATGGTGGATAGAGGGGTACCCATCGGCACCTCTACCAATCCACTGTTAGCAATCTTCCCCGTCAGAGCAAAGACAGCCGTGCCCTTGCTCTTTTCAGTTCCAATCGAGGCAAACCAATCAGCCCCCCGATCAATGATAATAGGAACGGCAGCTAGGCTCTTTACATTGTTGATGTTGGTGGGCTTTCCATCCAGACCTGATTGGGCCGGAAATGGGGGACGAGGACGAGGCATACCCCGCCGGCTCTCGATAGAAGCCATCAAAGCTGTCTCCTCCCCGCAGACAAAAGCGCCAGCTCCTTCTTTAACATGCACCACAAAATCAAAGCCTGACCCAAGGATGTCTCTTCCGAGGAATCCTCTCTCTTCTGCTTGCTCTAAGGCAATGCGCACCCGCTTCACTGCCAAGGGATACTCAGCACGGGCGTAGATATAGCCTTCACTGGCACCTATAGCGTATCCAGCAATAGTCAGCCCTTCAATAACGGAGTGCGGGTCAGCTTCCAGAATGGAGCGATCCATGAAGGCACCAGGGTCACCCTCATCGGCATTGCAGATCACATATTTGTTGTCTCCGGGGGTATTACGGCAGAACTCCCACTTACGCCCAGTAGGAAAGCCAGCCCCCCCACGCCCCCGCAGGCCAGCCCCCTTCACCTCTTCTATCACCTGCGCGGGTGTCATCTCCAGTAGAGCTTTTCTCAGCGCTCGATAACCTCCACTGGCAATGTAATGATCGATCACCTCGGGATTAATGAGTCCGCAGTTACGCAAGATAACCCGCTGTTGTTTCTTATAGAAACTTATCTCTGAATAGTGTGGTACGGCTTTGCCAGTCAGCGGCTCACGGTAGAAAAGGCGCTCCACTGGTCTGCCATTTTTGAGATGAGAACTCACAATCTCAAGCGCATCCCCGGCTTCCACGTGGGTATAGAAAATGCCCTCGGGTTCAACAACCACATTGGGGCCTTGCTCACAGAAACCATGACACCCAGTGAAATCCACTTCAACATCTCTTAGCCCCACCCGTGCTATCTCTTCCCTGAGCGCCTCGTAGACAGCGCCAGACCCGCTGGAAATACATCCTGTCCCCTGACAGACAAAGATGGTGCGATGCTCTTGCATCCTTAACCTCCACTCTTCTTGAACAATTGCTCTACCTTCTTGGGGTTCATGTGACCGTAGACGCGATCACCGACTACTATGTTCGGTGCCAGGGCACAAACGCCGATGCAGGCGACAGTCTCCAGAGTATACTCAAGGTCGGGGGTGGTCTCACCCTCCTCTAAGCCCACATGCTGCTTCACTAATTTCAGTATCGTCTTCCCTCCCCGCACATGGCAGGCTGTTCCCCGACACACCCTGATCACGTTCCTTCCGCGCGGCTCCGTATAAAGCTGCGCATAGAAAGAGATAACTCCTTGCACTTGACTGGGAAAGAGCCCCACAGCACTGGCTATGATTGGTACAGACTGGGGGGGGATGTACCCGACCTCATTCTGGATTCTTTGCAGCAGCGGTATTAGAGCCCACTTCTCCTCGCTGTATTCAGCCACGATCTCGTTTATTCGTGTAAGGTCAGCTTCCGCCGCTATCTTCACTTCATCCATTAGGTTCTATCCTTTCTATCCTTACATGGCATGCTTTGAGCGAAGGCGTTTTTGCCTCAGGGTCTAAAGAGATGCTGAATAGCCTAGTAACGGGATTGTCCGGAAATGAGAGGGGCATGAAAACTGTTCCTTGGGGGAGCGTGTCAGTAATTGTAACTGCACTAGTCAATTCAGCCACAGGCGAAATGACTTTGACCTTATCGCCGTGGTTAACTCCAAGCTTTTCGGCATCAAATTCACCGATTTCCACAAAAGCCTGTGAAGAGAATTTCCTCAAACGTGAAGCTCTTGACGTTCTGGAGCCAGTGCCCAAATGGAAAAGCGTAACCCCGGTCAGCAAAGTAAACGGATAATCCCCGTTTGTCCTTGCCTGTGGGACATATTCAACTGGGCAAAAACGGGCAAAATCCTTCAGGAGTTGGCCCCCATAGATGCTCCTCCTTCTCTCTGATTCCGCATAGCCAACGTCCTCCCGTAAGGGAACCAACTCATCTAGTTCCTCCATAACCTGCTGCGGAGAGGAATATGGCATCGGAGCCCCCATTCTCTCAGCCAGGCGAAGGATTATCTCCCCATCCGGCAAGCTTTCACCCAGAGGTTCGATTGCCTTGCGCACCTTCTGCACCCTCCCCTCAAAGTTAGTAAATGTTCCCTCCTTTTCAGCGAAGCTTGCCGCAGGCAGAACCACATTTGCCAGTCTGGCTGTTTCCGTAAGGAACATATCCTGCACTACGAGGAAATCAAGTGAAGCTAGAATCTCTGCAATCAGTCCTGAATCTGGAAAGCTCAGGGCGGGATTCTCTCCTACAATGTATACGCCCTTGATCTTGCCCTCTCTTGCCTGCTCCACAATTTCCAGGGCTGTTAACCCGCGGTCACCTGGCAAGCTTACTCCCCAGCGTTGTTCGAACTTTCTTCTTGCCCCGGAATCCGCCACTCTCTGGTATCGAGGCAGGAAATCAGGCAGCGTTCCCATGTCACAAGCGCCTTGCGCATTATTCTCCCTTTGCAGCGCATAAATACCACCTCCCCCATGCCTACTATTCCCCGTCAACAGGGCCAGATTTGCCAGAGCCTTCACTCCCTCAGTTCCAGTCATATACTGTGTAATGCCCGTGCCATAGACAATTGCTGCCCGGCTCGCCTTAGCATACAGGCGAGCTGCCATAGCAATCTCCTCGGTGGGAACACCAGTAATCTCTTTCACATACTCAAGAGAATACATTTCCAAATTGCGGCAAAAAGCCTCGAAGTTGTCCGTCCTTCTGGCAATGGATTCCTCATCCAGCAAGCCTTCATCAAGAATCACCTTGGCCAGGCCATTCATAAGAGCCACGTCAGTACCGACCTTGGGTCGTAGCCAGAGCTGCGCAAACGAGGCGAGCTTTGTTCGTCGAGGGTCTATCAATATTAACTTGGCACCTTTGTATTTGGCGGCACGCTTTATCGCATACCCAGCGGCAGGCGCTGAGGAAACCGGGTCAGCTCCGATAACCATTATTACCTCTGATTGCTCCAAATCATCGAGGTCATTCGTCGTCCCAGAGAACCCAATCGAGGAGCCCAGCCCTACCCGACTGGCAGAACTATACAGCCGACTGCCATTGTCAACATTATTGGTGCCCAGCACGCATCTGGCGAATCTCTGTAACAGATAGTTCTCTTCGTTAGTGCACTTGGAAGAGCCAAGGACAGCTAGGCTGCTGCTGCCGTATTCACCCTTTATTTTCTTGAATCGAGCGGCTACCAGTCCTAAGGCTTCTTCCCAAGACACTGCCTCAAAGTTGCCATTATACTTAACCAAGGGTTTGGTCAACCTATCCTGGCTATGGATGAAATCGCAGCCATAGCTTCCCTTCACGCAAAGCGTCCCCTTATTCACCGGACTGTCCTTGGCTGGCGTAACGCGTACTACGTAGTCATCTTTGACTTCCAGGCAAATACTGCACCCACAGCCACAGAAGGGACAGGTTGTCTCAACAGTAGTCTTAGTCGTCCCTCTATATAGCTTCTCCCTCTCGGTGAGGGCACCTGTCGGACACAATGCAACACAAGTGCCACAGAAAGTGCACTCCGAATTTTCCAGCGGCACATTGTTCCATGTTGCCGGTCTGGTACCAAATCCTCGCTGAAAGTAGTCAATAGCACCCTCAACGACCAGCTCCTGGCATGCTCGAATACACTTGGCACACAGTATGCACTTGCTCAAATCTCTTTCAAGGAAAGGGTTGACCTCCTGGATAGTAGCCATCTGAGGAATCCTCTGGAATTCCACCAATCCAATACCCATATCCGCGGCAATCTGGCGCAATTCGCAGCGGTTGCCTTTGTCACACACGAGGCAGGAATCAGGATGACTGGACAGCATCAGCTTGACTATGTTTTTTCGGTGGTCCATAACTCTAGACGAATTGGTGTTGATTACCATCCCCGCCGCTATAGGCGCGACACAGGATGCCAGCATAGCGCCGGTTCGTTCATCTTCCACCAAACATACCCGGCAAGCACCGATTGGAGTCAAATGGGGGTCATGGCAGAGCGTGGGAATATTTACGCCTGATTCCCGCGCCAGCTCCAGGATGGTCATTCCTGGATAACCACTTACCTCTCGGCCATCAAGGGTGATGGTTACTGTCTGCAAATCAATATCCTTCTACTCTTTGTTAGCCAGTATCTCCAACATGACGGAATGTCTAGAGTACGGTCCCCGCCTGGCGGCTCTGATACCGGCCAGGAGCTGAGAGTCACCGCTTTCCTTACGGACGAAGCCAAATGCTCCCGCTTGCTCGCTGGCAAGGATGTTCCCTTGCTCATCTACAGTTACAGTCGGCGCTGCATTTTTCAGCCGTGCCTCCTTTGTTGCTGCCGGGTTCAGACAATATGTCCCCTCTAAGAATAAGAGGTATCTGTAGGACAGCATAGAGGTCTTCACCCCAAAACGGGAGAGAATATTACCCTGATTTCCCTGGATGACTCCCCTATTTGTTTGGTTCGAAGACCTTGTCAGTACGGAGCGGCTTGCAGGAGGAGAACAGCACTGTAGGAAAGACAGACAGCGGTTTTAGACGGTAATAATGCCTTTGCGCAAGGCATACTTGACCAGGTCAATGCGGTTGTGGATATCTAGCTTGGACATGAGGTTAGTCTTATGCCCCTCCACAGTCTTGGGGCTGATTATCAACGTATCGGCTATTTCTTGACTAGTATACCCTTCGGCCAGCAACTTAAGTATCTCCCTTTCTCTGCCTGTTAACTGGCTGTAGGGATCCTGACTCTTCCTTACACTTGCCCCCGCTTGATAGTGTTCAACCAGAAGCTTGGCCACAGACGGGGACAAGAAGGAATCTCCACGCTGAACAGCCCGAATACCGGAAACAACCTCTGAAGATGCTGCTGTCTTGCTGATGAAGCCTTGGGCTCCTGCCTCCACAATGGAGAAAACGTACTCCCTGTCATCATATTGACTGAGTGCCAGTACCTTTGTCTGAGGGAATTCTCTATGTATTCTGCGCGTCGCTTCCAACCCATCCATGGTAGGCATGGCCACGTCCATTAGCACCACATCGGGAACAAGCTCTCTGACTCTATCAAGTGCTTCTCTGCCATTTTCTGCTTCGCCAACCACCTCTATATCTCCAGCCAACGCTAGCAAGGCGCAGATGCCATCCCGCACGACGGTGTGATCATCCACTACCAGTACTCTTATCTTCTCCATCGGCTCCGCTCCTAGTTATGGGAACCCTGGCAATGACTCTAGCCCCTTGCCCCGGCTGAGATTGGCACGAGCAAGTGCCACCCACCATGGTTACCCTCTCCTTCATCCCGAACATACCAGCCCCACGGCCGCCTGCGTCAATACTTGTAATCTCGCTAACATCAAAACCCTTGCCGTTATCCTCAACCCTCAAAACACATTCACTGTCATTGCACTCGAGACGGACACTGGCATTTCTTGCCTCCGAGTGCCTCACAATATTGCTGATAGCTTCTTGGGCAATGCGGAAAAGCGCCAACTCAGTTTCTGCAGGCAAACGCTGATCCATCCCTTCAAACTCCGTTGACACATTAATGCCCTGGGAGCCTAGATTAGTCTCAGCAAGATTATGAACAGCAGCGGCTAGCCCTAATGTATCTAATAAGGTAGGGCGCAGTTCCCTTATTAGCCTGGCTACCTCGGCGCTTGCATGAACCGCTATGGTGTGAGCCCTCTTCAATGTCGCCTTGATTTCCACATTCTCAACGTTGCCCATTTCCATCATTTCACTGACTGCCTGCAGATTCAGCGCCAAGGCAGTGAGGTCTTGACTGGTTTCGTCATGTAACTCTCTGGCAACTCTTCTTCGCTCCTGCTCCTGGATAGTAACCGCCTGCCTCAGCAACATCTGGTATCTTTCCCTAGCAGCGTTCAACCTTTCATACAATTCTGCCTGCTCAACCGCTATGCCTAGTTGGCAGCCAATGGAGTTCAAGAGGTACATGTCACCCGAACCAAATTGACCAGGCGAATAGCTGGCGACATTCATCACGCCCACAACCCTTTCCTTCGCTTTCAAGGGGACGCTAACGAATGCCTTAAGACCTTCGGCTTTTATCAAATCAGGGCGAGTGGCATACGGGTCCTTGGAGATGTCTTCTAACAGAACAGGCTCCCCCGTTTGGGCTACCCTTCCTGCCACCCCATCACCCATAGTGAGACACATCTCTCCGACATATTCGGCAGAGAGGCCACGGTGCGCTTTGTAACATAGTTTTTGAACTCGTTCATCGAAAAGCAGTATTCCCCCGATGCTACTGCTGAAGACCTGAAGCACAATATCCAGCGCCACGTTCAGGATAGCATCCAAATCCCATAATCCACTCACGGCGGAGGAAATGCGACTCAAGGCATCGAGATTGTCATGTCGCTTCAGAGCCTCCTTCTCCACTTCTGTTTCCGCAGTAACGTCTCTTCTCACTTCGACAATTGCGTCCATCTCACCATGACTGTCTTTCAGCGGCCACATGGTGATCTTGATATTCCTATCCAAGGTGCTGTCAGCACCAATGCTAAGATCAGGATGGACAATTCTCGTTAGGCTGCCGCTTTCCAGTACTTTTCTTAGCGGGCATTCCCATAAGGGGGAACTGCAGGGCTTGTCCCTGTTATGGAGGACCTCATAGCAACGCCTGCCAATAGGCGACTCAGCGCCTTCGTGAAACTCGTATCGCATGGCTAAGTTAGCAAACCTGACCCGGTATTCACTGTCGATGATGAGAAGCTTGTCCTCTATGCCATCCGTTACATCCTGCACGCTTATGTCAATACCTACAAGTCCAGGGGTTCGATGAATTGCTGTCTTCCTTCTTTTAGCCATCCTTAGCTCCTGTTGACGTAAACATATCCCTTTCCACCACTTCCCGCCTTCCAGCTACCACCAAGCATCGATGCGAAACACACACTTCTCATACAACTACACAATGTAAGATACAACTGCATAGTGCTCCTGTCAAATACGTTCTCACGCCTTCGTAGTGAGTTCGCATTTACACCAAAAATTTGAATCCACTGTTGCCAACACCACCAACGTAGAATCCAAATAAGCTCCATTCTAATACTGTGTCAGGGCTACCTGGATACTGGCTTAGCCGAGTCTACGAAAGCCTTACCCGCTGGCTCCCCAGTCAATCTGTCTCTCAATTCATTGACGAGATAAGGCTGGCTGCCAAAT
>JADFUX010000069.1 GCA_015222255.1 Chloroflexota bacterium | reverse complement strand
GAATTATGCCATTACCGGAATCAAAGCTTGTTCTGCAGGCATCTTCGATGGCTAACTCAATACATTTGCTTTGAGTCATGACACTGGGCTCAGTTATGTGATGGGCATCTGAGTTGTGAGCATAGCCAATAATTTCAGCGTATATTCTTGCTCCCCTCTCTTTTGCCTGACTTAACTCCTCCAAAACAACTATTCCTGCTCCCTCCCCAAGAACAAATCCGTTGCGGTTTCTATCAAATGGTCTTGATGCTTTTTCCGGAGGGTCGTTACTTGCTGACAGAGCCCCCATAGCAGAAAGGGCGGCAACACAGCTTGGGACTATTGATGCTTCTGTTCCACCGCAAATTACCGCATCTGCCTTATTAGACTTTATTAGGTCAAAAGCGTCGCCAATAGCATTGGCGCCAGCAGCACAGGCGGTCACCACACATTTGTTTGGTCCTTTTGCTCCCAGCATGATCGAAATTTCCCCTGGCACCATATTTGCCAGGAAGGAAGTTATGAAATAAGGAGAAGTCTTGGCTGGCCCTCTCCTCAGCAGATTATCGCGGTGTCGATCGTAACTGCTTATTCCACCTATGCTGGTGCCAACGATGACCCCCACCTTGTCTGCGTTACTATCGTCAACAATCAAACCGCTATCTTCAACTGCTTGCTTGGTTGCATGCAGAGCATAATGGATACATGGATCAGTCCTCCTGGCAAGCTCATAATCCAGGTGGTCATAAGGGTTAAAGTCCTTGATTTCGGCAGCAATCTTTGTTCTGTAGTCGGAAGTATCAAACCTGGTTATTTCACTCACCCCTGATTTTCCTTGGCACAACTCACGCCAGAACTCCCCCACTGAGTTTCCTATTGGAGTAATCGCTCCGATTCCAGTGATAACCACTCTCCTAATCATTGTTCCCGCATACCTAACCTTTTCTTGACATAGCTAACCGCTTCTTGAATCGTGTCAACCTTTTCAAAGTCTCCATCTTCAGGAGGTATCTCAATCGCAAACTCATCTTCACAAGCGAGTGTTAAATCTACTAAGCCGAGGCTATCGAATTCGAGGTCTTTTCTCAGAGATGTGTTTGGAGTCACCTCTCCAGCTTTTTCAATTCCCTTTTGCCCCACTATCAGTCTTCTGAGTCTTTCGAATATGTCCTCATCTGTTGTTCCTTCAATCATGAAACCTCCTTCAATTATAGGGAAATAGGGTGTCCGCAATAGTAGTAGCACCTGAAATGGGCGCCTTCAATTCCACTATGGTGCGATTCTAACCTTCACCAGCTTTATATTAACAGCAGTAGTAGACCGCTTTCAATTCCACGATCGTGCGACTCTAACCCATCCCTAACGGCTTTTCGCCGTGAGCTGAAAAGAGGTGAGAAGGTAAACAGCTTGAAGGCTTTCCCGTCATGGTGGAAGCCCTCATCGTGGAGGAAATTAGTGAAGGGCGCATCGCCCTGGTATAGAAAGGAGTAAATCGCTGAAGCCAGGGGGTAGTTGTAGTTGTAGGGTAACTTGAATTTTGCCTTTTCTGGGTGAAGGGAAATTCTGAACCTCATCGAGGCAAATTCTAACATAATGAAACGTCGCACGGCTGCCTGTCGTCTTTGACGCTCATGGCCAAAGCTGATAAGCTAAAGGGCTCAAAGGAAGGAGATGACAAGATGCCTGTAGATATGGACAAGATCGTTTCCCTATGTAAGCGAAGAGGTTTTGTCTTCCAAAGTAGCGAGATATACGGAGGACTGGGTAGCTGCTGGGATTATGGTCCGATGGGGGTGGAGCTTAAGCGCAATGTTAAGGATGCCTGGTGGAAAGCTATAGTCCAGGAGAGGAATGATGTAGTGGGTATAGATACCAGCATTATGATGCATCCTCGAGTCTGGGAAGCCAGTGGTCACGTTGATAGTTTCACCGATCCCCTGGTGGAATGCAAAGCCTGTCACTTGAGATGGCGGGCTACCGAGGTAAGCGACCAGAGATGCCCCAAATGCGCTGGCGAGTTGACTGAGCCCCGCATGTTCAATCTGATGTTCAAGACTCTTATGGGTCCGGTGGAGGAGGAGGCAAGCACGATCTACCTTCGCCCTGAAACCGCCCAGGGCATCTTCGTCAATTTTGAGAACGTGGTCAGCACTTCCAGGAAGAAGCTGCCGTTGGGCATTGCTCAGATAGGCAAGTCATTCCGTAATGAGATCACGCCGGGCAACTTTGTCTTTAGAACCAGGGAATTTGAGCATATGGAGTTGGAATACTTCGTCAAGCAGGGGACCGATGAGCAATGGCTTGATTACTGGGTGAAGGAACGCTTTGACTGGTACATCGAACTGGGCATAAAGAAGGAGAACTTGCGTCTTCGCCAGCACGGCAAGAATGAGCTAGCTCACTATGCCAAGGACTGCTACGATGTTGAGTATCTATTTCCTATGGGCTGGTCGGAACTGGAGGGCATAGCCAACAGAGGGGATTATGACTTAACTCAGCACGCCAAACATAGTGGCAGAGATCTTAGTTACTATGATGCGGAAAGCGGCGAGAGGTATGTTCCCTATGTCATTGAGCCTTCGGCCGGCGTTGACCGCTCCTTCTTGGCTTTTCTCATAGATGCCTATGATGAAGAGGAGATTGGTGGGGAAACGAGAACAGTTCTGCATTTGCACCCTTCTTTGGCTCCTGTGACAGTGGCAGTTTTGCCTCTGAGCAGGAACGAACGGTTAACTCCTCTGGCTAAAGAAGTTCACAAGCAGCTCTGCCAGAGCTTCATGACCTATTATGATGATTCCCAAAGCATAGGTCGGAGGTACAGACGCCAGGATGAAACTGGCACTCCCTTTTGCGTGACTATAGATTTCCAGTCTCTGGAGGATAATCAAGTCACCATTCGAGAAAGGGACAGCCTGGCGCAGATTCGGGTGCCCATAAAGGGGCTGGAGGAAATCCTACGAGCTAAGCTGGGAGGTGAGGCTTTTGACACGTCTCCTCTGTGGGCCACAAGGCAGCCGTGAGAATCCTCCACTTTGCTGACCTCCATTTGGGAGTAGAAAGCTACAGTTGTTTTGATCCACAAACAGGCCTATCCACCCGCTTCAGCGACATCCTGAAGGCGTTTGACCGGGTTGTTGACCATGCCATAAGGGAAAAAGTGGATCTGGTTCTTTTCTGCGGAGATGCCTACAAAAGCCGCAACCCGTCTCAGACGCAGCAACGAGAGTTCGCCAGGCGACTGAAGAGAATATCACAGGAGGACATCCCCGTGTTTCTTGTGGTAGGCAATCATGATTTGCCCAATGCAGTAGGACGAGCCACTACAGTGGAGATATACGATACACTGCG
>JADFUX010000068.1 GCA_015222255.1 Chloroflexota bacterium | reverse complement strand
CACTGGGAAATAGCTTGAGGTACAAAAGGGGGCTGTGGCTTTATATCCACAGCCCCCTTTCTTCTTCTGGGATAAGCCTACTCTGGTGCTTCGTATAGCCTGAGGCCAGCTTCGCCCGTAGCTACTTCCTTACCTTCCTGGTTTACGCAGGTAGTCTTCAACTTTAGAATTCCCTTGTCCTTCCTGGCCTCAATTACTTCGGCAGTAGCGGTAATGCTATCTCCAACCCTGACGGGCGCCAAGAAATTGATTGACTGGGAGAGGTAGATGGCTGTCCCGGGAAACTTAGCCAGGGCGGCTGATATCCAACCTAGCGTTATTATTCCGTGTGCAATCCTACCAGCAAACATGGTTTTCTTGGCGTATTGCTCACACATGTGAATGTAGTTGGTGTCTCCTGAGATTCCGGAGAACATCACAATATCTGCATCGGTAAGAGTATGCATGTGACTTCTTTTCGTGCCAACATCGACACCGAGTTTGTCTAGAATAGACAGTTCCTTTTCCATGATTACCTCCTTCCGACCATAATTTTGATAATTTGTTGTCGCCTGGCCCAACTAGTATTTACAATAGCCTAAAAGTCATGCTATAATCGACATGGCGCTTAGTGGCTAACTATACCACGACATAGGAATGCACTACAAGGCAAGTGTGGGTTTGCATAAATCCAGCATAAGGTGCTTCTTAGGAAACGAAACGAAGCGGGAAGGCCTCTTCCCGAGGGAAGGTTGTGTGTAGGTTACCGCCAGTCCACATTCACTACGGGTGCATCCCAGCCGTGCTTCTCCGTGGTGATCTGGAGTGGCGCAGAGCAATAACAAATAACAAAATAAGGAGGTTCTATGTCTGAAGTCTCACAGGAACTTGGGGAGAAGTGGGGCAAAGTGAAGGTTCCCGGGAAGGTGTTCGGGAAAACGCCGATCGAGTTTGATCCCGAGGCACAAAAGAAGATGGCAATACCCCTAGGGGAGAGGGAGCTATTCCCCAGCGTGGGAACGAGGCTTTCCGAAGCACTGATAGAAGGCGGGGTCACTACAGCTTTTGGCTGCCCTGGCGGGCACATGTGGCACTTCCTCGATGAAATGTCCAGGGCTGGCATAAAGGAGTACGTGTTTGCCTTTGAGGGGCAGGGCGTCTATGCAGCGGAAGGCTATACTCAGGTGATGCAAGGGAGAAAGGTAGCAGTATGTTTTGGAACCGTTGGTCCCGGCGCTGCTAATGCTTTTTCGGCAATGCAGCAAGCATGGCTGTCCTGCTCACCCATAATATTTCTGGCTGGTGGCCATGAAAAGGTGCACGATGACCTGCGCAATACTCTACAGGAAAGCTATGCCTATAAGTTTTACGAGAGCATAACCAAATGGGCCTACCGTCTTTCTTATCCCTGGCAGGTGAAACAATGCACGGCCAGGATGTGTAAGCTGTGTCAATCAGCACCCAAAGGGCCCTGTGCCTTCGAGATCAACTGCGACCCCCTCATGATGAAAGATGAGGCGAGGAAACACTACTGGGGCGGGTTCTTTTCGGAGGATGAGGCCTATATGGAGGCTTGGAGATACGAGGATACAAGCAAGCCTCTGACGAGTGCTGCCGACCCGGCGGAGGTAGCTAAGGCAGCGAGGGCACTGGCGGCGGCCAAGGCACCCTATCTGGTTATAGGTGAGGATGCTGCTTGGGAGGATTGTGGTGCGGAGTGTAAGGAGTTCGTCGAGTATTGGAAGATTCCACACAACAATCGAAGAACAGGAAGGGCCTTGGTTAGTGAGTTGCATCCTTACTATCATCGTGGCTACCCACCATTCAAGAGCGAGATTGACCTGATGATTATCGTCGGAGTGAAGGTGGGCTTCTTCGATGCCTATGGTGGTGGTTGGGCACCAACAATTCAGTTCGCCAACGCTGAGTCGCGGGTATGGACCTATCTCAAGTCGCCAGCGGTGCTGATGGGCACTATCAAGATTACCCTGAGGCAGGTTCTTGACTATGCCAAGGCAAACAACCTGGGTCCTTCTCTGGAGGCACAGGAGTGGCTAAAGAAATGCCAAGCGTCACACGTAGCCGCCATAGAGAAAAGGAAGGCCCACGCATATATGTATGGTCCTGACCATCCCAGGTATAGGAAGTACAACATCATCCACTTTGGTTACATGTCCCAGATAATCAGGGAGGTTTGTCACGAGGAATGGGATGACAAACCCAGAGTATGTATAGACGGCTATACATTATCCGATTTCGTCATGCCTTACTTACAGTTCAGCAGGCCGGCTTCATGTGTTAGCGCCAATGATCAGGCTGGTGTGGGTCATGGCGTGGGACAGGCCATTGGCATGGCCATTGCCCAGCAGGAACTGGGAGAGGAGAATATCCCGGTTCTGCCATTGATGGGTGACTCAGGTATGATGAACGGTGGCTGGGACTGTGAAGTAGCCGTAAGATTCAAGCTGCCTATCGTTTATCTGGTAACTAACAACGGTGGCTGGATGCCCGGAATGAAATACCCCTGGTACGGTCCTAACTGGGATATTCTGGGAGACCAAGATAGGTTAGGCGAGACATTCAGAGGTGTGAGGCAGCAAGGTCCGGAGAGACCCCTGATAGACTTCTCCAAGTTTGCGGATTCTATTGGCGCTCGAGGGATGCACGTAAACAGGGAGGACAAACTAAAGGACAGCCTTAAGGACGCAATGGCGTACGCGCAGAACAATGGCCCAGTTATTATGGATTGCATCATGGATCAGCATCAGACCAACAGAGCGGTAACTGGCCCCGTCTACACGCTGTTCTACGCCCACATCCCCTGGGATGAGCTTCCGCCAAGAGGTAAGGCTTCAAGAGCGGCATACTTCCCCCACTGGTTCGCGGGATTGAAGGATGAGGTGGGCTGGAAAGTCAGTGACCCCTGGGAGCCTTTGTCTGAGGATGAATTCGGCTACGCTCCGCGGGATGACTACTTTAAGGCCTAAGAAAGGGTAGCAAGTAATTGCATGAACAAAGGAGGTGGGCAACCACAGGCGGCTGGCCACCTCCTTTGTCTTTCGGGGTAGTAACCTTTTTCTGTGAGCCGGGTCCACCTGAGATTCCCTGCTTGATAGATGTTGGAGGAGTTCTATTTGGAACAAGAAGAAGACATTAAGCTAAGCAAGACAAAGGTGTTGTGGCGTGTGGTGAGCTACTTTAAGAATCCGGGGATGCCGGAAACCATCTACATCGTGTTGGGGGACTCCCAAACGTACCGAAGAGGCGATGTGATATCGTCAATACATGACGTGGAGACGCCCTGTGACTTTCTTCCTGTGGCACGGATTGACGAACTGGTGCTGAACATTCCCACAGAAGCCGAATTCCGTAAATACTTCGAAGAGGTACACCAGATACTTGACCCGGAGGAAATAACCTGGGAAGTGGAAAACGAGTTCTGGCAGAATTATCGCTGGAAGCTTGCTGAGGAGCTTGGGGGGAAAAAGATAATCTGGGAAAGTTAGGGCAGTTGATGGCTTCTCCCTGTAACTGTTGGTCTTGTGCCTGAGTGGCCGGGGGGATGCCAACGCTTAATTGAGGCGCTAATACGCGGAAACAAAGATTCAAAGATGACAGGAACAGGCTGGACTGCTGTGGTCTACGACCATGGATAAGATAGAATCAAATATTGTATTAGAGGGTTCATCAAAGTGTCCGGACAGCGAGTTGGGGAAGGTTTTAGCACCTGGCGAGACTCTGCGAAATGTCAAACAGGTGTTGGAACAGGTTGGCCTCAGATTAGTCAAGCAGACTTCACGCGTCGATTCTCATCGGTTTGACATTCCAGTCTTTGTTTGTGTGGCCGGCGAAGACAATAATGCCACCCAGCGTCAGTCTATGGGCAAGGGTTCCAGTCCCGAGCAGGCCGAGGCCAGCGCCTTGATGGAACTGATTGAGCGCTTCAGCTATGCCAATTTTCCTCGGCCAGGCGATTTCCTGAAAGCCACATACGACAACGTAGACGACAAGAGCATTCCCTTCGACTATTTCTTCTTTGTCCCCAACAAAGAAGCAACCGTCCCGGAAGAAAACAAGACAAGATTTACTGAGCTTCCCTTTTCCTGGGTCCCAGCATACAGCTTGCAGCAAGAAAGGGATTTTCTAATCCCCTATGAATGGTTTGCAGATATCCAGGGTACCAACGGTCTCTCCGCCGGTAACACTCTGGACGAGACGATTTTGCAGGGTCTATGCGAGGTGGTGGAAAGACATGTCTCTTCAGTGGTTAACACAAAGCGGGAACCTGTTCCCACTATTGACATGACTACAGTGAAAGATCCTGTGGCCAGGGATTTGTTAAGGAGATTTCTGTCCCATGGAATAAGAATGGTGTTCAAAGACTTCAGTTTGGATACCGGAATTCCAACTGTGGGCGGGATTGCCTATGATCCTTCGAGTTTCCCTAAGAGTGAGATTGTCTTTTGTGCCGCGACGGCCACCGACCCTGAAAAAGCACTCATCAGGGTTCTCACTGAAATCCAGCAGATGGCCATAGATTATTTTCGACAGGATTACTATGCCGGGGGCATTTTGCCCAAATTCAGGACGATACAAGAAGCCAGGTACTTGTTAAGCGAAGATAACCTGGTCCCTATTGACTCCCTGCCTGATGTTTCAGAAGCCGATATGAAGAAGGAAATAGAGAAATGTACCACGGCTTTGACCGCGATAGGCTATGAGCCACTGGTAATTAACATCACACATCCTACGCTAGAAATCCCCAGTGTGTTTGTCATCATCCCCGGTTCCGAGCAGCATGACAATTTGTCTCGTGATTTGAATACCTACTATTACATTGGCCGTCGTCTTCAACATCTGGGCTATTTCGAGCTGGCTATTGACTGGTATCAAAAGTCAATATTTGAACACCCGGCCTCCTCCTGCCACTGTTACATGCAGATAGGAGAGTGTTACAATTACCTGGGACAATATCGGGAAGCTGTTGACAGCTACAAGACCTGTTTCCGGTACGGGCCCGATAGAGTGATGCAGATATCGCTTTATGATTCGGCGCTGACCTGTATGGAAAAACTAAAAGCGGGGAGTGCATTGACATCTTAGCTGACGCAGTTTGCCTGCGCAACCGGCTCCGCCCATT
>JADFUX010000067.1 GCA_015222255.1 Chloroflexota bacterium | reverse complement strand
TTTACGAATCGCTTCTTACCTTGTTTAGTTGCAGTGTCCGCAGGTCCAAGACCTTTGCCAGACAGTCAATCGAGATACTCAAGGATAGCAACAGTTCAAGGTATAACTGCGAATACTATACGCTGTGTCCATCAAACAAGTCAAGGTGCGAAAAACCGTGCTTTCACCATGTACAATTGTTTCTTAGGCTATGTTATAATGCTAGGCAACGTTTCACTAAAGGATGGGTTCTTGGATAAGGAAAAGAAACAGGGTATAGTCTCGCAGTTTAGGCTTCACGAAAATGATACTGGCTCTACCAGAGTTCAGGTAGCCGTGCTTAGCGAGGGGATAAACCAAATAAGCGAGCATTTGAAAATAAATTCCCATGATTATCATTCTCAACGGGCGCTTCTTAAGCTTATAGGGCGACGCAAAAGACTGTTGGCCTATCTTAACAGAACGGAGCCTCAGGAGTATTATTCTCTTATTGCCAAGTTAGGCTTAAGGAAGTAGTCGACGATCTAGCAAGATGTCTCAGACCTTTTCCCGTTTACTAAGCAACCGAGCGTTTACCATTGAGGTGGGAAAACTCGCTCTGCAGGCCAATGGTGCTGTCACCGTGCGTTATGGCGATACAGTGGTCTTGGTTACTGCCTGTGTTAGCCATGAGCCTGTAGGAAAAGCAGATTTCTTGCGGATGACGGTGAACTATGAGGAAAAACTCTACGCCGCAGGAAAAATACCGGGCAGCTTCATCAGAAGGGAGGGACGCCCCAGCGAGGAAGCAACCCTGACCATGAGACTTATTGATAGATGTTTGCGACCTCTCATTCCCAAGGAATTTGATTATGAAATTCAAATCATAGCTACTGTTCTTTCTGCCGATAAAGAGAACGACCCGGATATCTGCGCTCTTGTTGGAGCCTCAGCGGCTCTAACTATATCCGAGATCCCCTTTTCTGGGCCGATATCAGCAGTGCACGTTGGCTATTTAGATGACACCTTGGTCATAAATCCCAGCCTAATCCAGATGGAGGATAGCCTGATTGACTTGGTTGTCGCCAGCACTAAGCAAGCCATAGTGATGGTAGAGGCAGGGGCTAGGGAGAGCTCCGAAGAGATCATACTGGAGGCAATTCAATTTGGCCACGAAGCCAATCAGGAAATAATCAAAATCGAAGAGGAACTACAGCAAGCTTATGGCAAGGCGAAAATAGCTACTAGTGCTAAGGGAATTGATCCTGAACTTACAAATCTTCTCCTCGCCGCCGTTGGAGATAAGCTAAGACAGACTGTGGATCAAAAGGGAAAATCACAACGGGAACAAGCTTGGTCGCTGGTCCAGGAGGAAGCCATACAGAAATTGGCTGATTCCTTCACCGAAGAGGAAATCATTCCTGCGCTTGAGGCTCAGTTCAGGGCACAGGCAAGGAAGAAGATACTAGAAGAGAGGCGGCATCTAGATGGCCGTCAAGCAAATGAGATTCGCCCTATTAGTTGTGAAGTCGGCCTCTTGCCTCGGGCCCACGGTTCTGGTCTATTTGGGCGCGGTGAAACACAGGTGCTAACCGTCACCACTTTGGGATCCACGAATAGGGAACAACTACTGGATGGATTGGGCATAGATGACACAAAACGATTCATGCATCACTACAATTTTGCTCCCTTCTCTACCGGTGAAGTAAGGAGGGTGGGTGCAGCTAGCAGACGAGAAATTGGGCACGGCGCTTTGGTCGAGCGTGCTATCGCTCCCGTGCTGCCCTCAGAGCAAGATTTCCCTTATGCTATTCGTTTAGTCTCCGAGGTTCTCAGTTCCAGTGGCAGCACTTCTATGGCTAGTGCGTGCGGCTCGACGCTTTCCTTAATGGATGCCGGCGTGCCTATTAAGGCGCCTGTGGCGGGTATAGCCGTGGGATTGCTTAGCGGCGAGGATAGTGGCCACGTCATCCTCACTGATATTGAGGGTGTGGAGGATGCCTACGGCGATATGGATTTCAAGGTCGCAGGCACATCCCGAGGAGTTACTGCTCTACAGCTTGATATCAAACTGCAGGGTGTAGAACCTCAACTTCTAGCTGAATCCTTAGATAGGGCTCGCCAAGCCCGCTTGGAGATATTGGAAAAGATGCAGCAAACCATCGGTGCTAGCCGCCCTGAACTTAGCCCTTATGCACCAAGAATGTACAAGATAAGCATCAACCCAGAGAAGATTGGCGCCCTTATTGGTCCTGGGGGCAAGACCATAAGATCCATCATAGATGAGACTAAGGCCACCATAGATGTGAATAGTGATGGTACCGTGATTGTTGGCTCGCCTGACGGGGACGCAGCTCAGAAAGCAATAAACAGGATACAAGACTTGACTCGGGAAGTGAAGTCGGGGGATATTTACACCGGTAGGGTAACGCGGGTGCTAAATTTCGGTGCTATGGTGGAGATTCTTCCTGGAAAGGAAGGGCTGGTTCATATAAGCGAACTCGCTGAACACCGTGTTCCTAGAGTCGAGGATGTTGTCAAAGTTGGTGATGAGATAATGGTCAAAGTCACGGAAATTGACAATATGGGTAGGATAAACCTGTCACGAAGAGCAGTGTTTGAAGGGCCTTCTCGTATTCCGGGTGCCAGGACAGAGGATTCCTCGTTTTCCAAGCCTCGGTCGCCAAAGGATGCCCGGTATGATAAGGGGAATCGCCAGGCTCACCACAACAGGTAGCTGCGGATTGGCAACGGGGGAGAATATGGAAGTGACAAGAGTTGTGGTTAACGGGGCTTTAGGTAGGATGGGACAGGAGGTGATCAGGGCGGTGGTTCGTGAGCCTGAATTAAAGGTGGTTGGTGCCGCAGAGAAAAACGTAACCCAGAAGTATCTTCCCCTGGCTGATACTCTAGAGCTGGTACCCTTCTCTTCGGATTTGGAATCTCTTCTGACGAACTGTAATCCTCACGTGCTTGTAGATTTCACTGTGGCTGAAGTCGCTATGAAGGCTGCTCGCTTAGCTACCAAGCGAAAAGTCAATCTGATCATAGGCACCACAGGCCTTTCTGAGGGGGATTTAGCAGAGATCGAACAGCTATGTCGGGAGAATGGTGTCGGGGCTGTAGTAACACCCAATTTCTCCTTGGGAGCAGTTCTTTTGATGCATTTGGCAAGGATTGCCGCTAGATTCTTCGACCATGCGGAGATTCTCGAAATGCACCATGATAAGAAAATCGACGCCCCGTCTGGAACCGCTGTGAACACAGCCAGAGGTATGCTAGAAGGACGTGGCAAATCATTCATCTTCCCCAAAACCGAGAGGGAGACAATTCCAGGTACGAGGGGCGGGCAAATCCAAGGGATAGCTATTCATAGCTTACGCTTACCAGGATTCATGGCTGGGCAAGAAGTCATTCTAGCAAAGGCGGGAGAAACCCTCAGCATACGCCATGAGGCCATAAGTCGGGAGTCGTATATGCCTGGTGTCATCTTGGCGGTTAAAGAGGTGAGAAACCGTAAGGGGCTAATTCATGGATTAGATGCCTTGCTAAACCTGTGAAAGGAAGACTGTGGAAGAGTTCAACATAGCCATTGTCGGGGCCACCGGGCTTGTAGGGCAGGAATTCCTAAAGATACTCCACCAGCGGAGTTTCCCTGTGGCTTCAATCAAGCTGCTGGCTTCGGAACGTTCTTCGGGGACAAAGCTTTTCTTCAATCACCAAGAGATCGAAGTTTCGGAGGTTGAACCGAAGGTCTTTCGTGGCGTTGATATTGCCCTTTTCTCGGCAGGTGCTGATATTAGTCGCCAACTATCACCTCTAGCTGCTGAGGCTGGTGCTGTTATTATTGACAATGGCGCCGCCTTCAGAATGGAGCCGGCGGTTCCTTTGATAGTTCCTGAAGTAAATCCCGGGGATATAGAATGGCATAACGGGATAATCGCCAATCCGACTTCCACCACAATCCAGTTGGTGGTGGCCCTTTATCCGTTGCACAAGGTCAATCCCATAAGACGCATTGTTGTGAGCACTTATCAATCGGTATCAGGCAGCGGTGCCGCTGCTATCAACGAGCTGACTACTCAGGCTAAACTGGTCGTAGAGGGGCATAGCATTTGTCCTCACATTTACACTCATCAGATAGCATTTAATGTATTGCCGGAGATAGACGTTTTTATGGGTAATGGCCATACCAAAGAAGAACGGGGACTGGTAGAAGAAACACGAAAAATAATGCATGCAGAGGATATAGCTGTTTCGGCAACATGCGTTAGGGTTCCTGTCTACTTTGGGCATAGCGAGGCGGTCAACGTGGAGTTTAGCTCGCCCATAACAGCCGAAGAGGCGAGGAAGATCTTGGCTCAGGCCCCCGGGGTTAAGGTGATTGACGATCCTAGCGTCAGTCTTTATCCTCAACCTTGGGCAGCTACTGGATCGGATAATGTATTTGTGGGCAGGATACGAGAAGACCTCGCCTGCGCCAACGGGCTGGTCATGTGGATAGTGGCCGATAATCTGCGCAAAGGGGCGGCATTGAATGCGGTGCAGATTGCTGAAGAAGGGCTACGGATGGGTTGGATAAAACCTAAGAATTGGTCCTTTAGAAAATGAGAAAGCTGGGCCGCCTATTGACGGCTATGGTTACTCCCTTCAATGCTGAGGGCAAAGTTGAGTATGAACAGGCCAAGAATCTAGCTAGAGCTTTGCTAGACTCTGGCAGCGATGGTCTTGTGATCTCAGGTACTACCGGGGAATCCCCCACTCTTAGCTCGGAAGAGAAACTACGCCTTTTCGCTGAAGTCAAGTCAGCCATAGCCAATCGTGGAACAATAGTGGCTGGCACCGGCAGTTATGGCACTAGAGAAAGCCAGCAACTAACCAGGGAAGCGGAGAGAATTGGAGTTGACGCTTGCCTCCTGGTGGTGCCTTATTATAATCGACCAACCCAGCAAGGACTACTGGAGCATTTCAAAGCCATTGCTGAGAGCACTGCGTTACCTTGCATTCTCTACAATGTTCCATCACGCACGGTTACTAACCTCGCTTCCGACACCGTAGTCAAGCTGAGTGAAATAGATAATATCGTGGGAATAAAGGAAGCGAGCGGCAACCTTGCTCAAATAACCGCCATCATAGAAAGCGCAGGAGATGACTTCTTGGTCTACAGCGGTAATGATGGCGATACATTACCCATACTCAGTCTGGGTGGCTATGGTGCGGTTGGTGTTGCTTCACACCTGGTAGGAAAGCAGATAAAGCAAATGATGCAGGCATTTCTCCGCGGCGAAGTCGGGGAGGCAGCAGCCATCCACCGCCATTTGCTTCCTCTAGTCAATGCACTCTTCATTATTCCCAATCCCATGCCCGTCAAATACGCACTGAACCATCTGGGTTTTCCGGTGGGCAAACCTCGCTTGCCTTTAACCGAGCCTGATGAGAAATCAGCCGAGATTATTCAGGTAACGCTAAAGAACTATAAGATTGATTTGCCCATTCCGCCGCGAGTTACTGAGGAAGCATAGATTTCGCCTTTATCACTTGCTCCCGCTTCGGCCCTACCGAAATCAAACCAACCGGGCAACAAGTAATTTCCTCAAGCCTAGCTACATAATGGCGAGCCTCTATGGGCAACTCATCAAAATGGCGGATTTCACCTATCGGTCCTCGCCAACCCGCTAGCTCCTCGTATATGGGTTGGCATTTCTCTAATACTCCTACATTCGCGGGAAAGCGATCTAAGACCTTGTCTCCCAATCTGTAAGCAGTGCATATCTTAACCGAGGGGAAAGCATCGAAAATGTCAAGATGAGTCAAAGCTATCTCGCTAAGGCCATTTACCTGAACACTGAAACGGCTGGCAACGGCATCAAACCAGCCACACCTCCGTGGCCTGCCTGTAGTAGCGCCATATTCATGAGCTTTCTCCCGAATAAGTTCACCAACCTCGTCCCTTAGCTCAGTCGGCATCGGCCCACTGCCGACTCTGGTGGTGTAAGCTTTAAACACACCAACGACGTGACTAATCTGCATCGGACCTATTCCCGTTCCCAGAGAGCTGCTTCCAGCTAGGGGCGAAGATGAAGTCACGTAGGGATAAGTACCAAAGTCCGGGTCGAGCAATGTTCCTTGGGCTCCTTCTAGCAAAATCAAGTTCCCTTTCCTTAGTGCCTCATGAAGCATGTCGGTGGTCTCACGAATATAAGGAGCCAGTCGCTCTCCGTAACGGCAATACTGTTCATAGATTTCTTCTAGTGACAAAGGTGAGACTAGGTATACTTTCGTCAGAATAGCATTCTTGAGTTCAAGGGTTGATTTCAGACGGCTGTAGAGTGCGTCTTTGTCTAACAGGTCCCCAGCACGAATTCCTAATCGAGCCACCTTGTCAGCAAAGACGGGGCCAATCCCTCTACGTGTGGTACCCAGAGCCTTCCCACCACGTCTTTCCTCCTCCAGTCCGTCCAGAAGGGTGTGATAAGGCATGATGAGATGGGCGCGGTCACTGATAACGAGGCGGCTTGTATCCACTCCGTGCCGCTGAAGCTCATTGATTTCGCCAAGAAGGTTCGCTGGGTTGATAGCGACACCGTTGCCGATAATACAGGTCACCTGGGGATAGAAAATGCCTGAGGGGACGAGATGCAGCCCGAACTCACCGTAGGGGCCAATTACTGTATGGCCGGCATTGTCCCCACCCGAGAAACGAACTACCATATCTACTTTCTCAGCTAGAAGATCAACCACCCTCCCTTTGCCTTCGTCACCCCATTGACCGCCTATGACAGCCATAACAGCCATTTAACCGCCTCCGTCCTTAGTTTTCCGCCATAAATACAATAGCCTTTGAGCTACGGTGACATAAACAAAGACCACCAAGATGCATAAGGCGATGAAAACCTGATCTAGGATTAAACCTGCAGCCAACACTATAACCCTTTCTGCTCTGGTAAACAAGCCAACCTGACATTCCAACCCCAGTGCCTCTGCCCTGGCTCTTATATAGCTAATGAGAAAGGAGCCGATCAAAGCAGCGAAAACAAGCACAATTCCCAAATCTGACCCTGTTGACATGTACCAAACCAGAAGGCCACAGAATAGGGCTGCTTCGGAAATGCGGTCAGTTGTGGAATCCAGAATAGCGCCGAACTGTGTAGTTTGTTTGGTGAAGCGAGCTAAAGCCCCGTCGAGAAGATCAAGTAAACCAGCAAGCAGAATGAGTATCCCGGCGGGAAGAAAGCGATGGACGGCAACAAGGTAAGCTGCACCAATATTGATTGCCAGCCCAAGGAAAGTGAGAACATCGGGTTTCAGCCCAGTTCTGCTCAGAATTTTGAGTGTAGGTCTGGTAATACGTGAAGCTAGATTTCCGCGAAGCTCTGCCAAATTACTCATCTAGACTAATCCAGTATTCCTTGTTTTTGCAGGAAGCCAACAACGCCTCGGATTTGCTCCGCCTCATTCCAC
>JADFUX010000066.1 GCA_015222255.1 Chloroflexota bacterium | reverse complement strand
TCAAAGAATCTCCTGATGCCTGATGGCGAGACCTTGCTCAGCTTTTGCGAAATAACGCTGGAAAAGTCTTTGGTGGCAATGGAATAAGCTTCTGTCATGGGAATTACCTTGTTGTAATATTCACGGTGTTATGGGCAGCCGCTTGACCTCCTCTTTGATTTCAAGCAACTCACCCTGCTCCTTGTATTGCTTAAGCAGGAAATGGGTGACAGTGCTTTGCACCGCATTGTTTAGAGGAGCAAGTTTTCCCGACACAAATGAAGCAATCTCGTGCATGTTCTTACCTTTCACCAGTATGGCCAAGTCATAGGTACCGGAAACAAGGTAAGCTGAATGTACCTCTGAGAAGCCACAAATACGCTCGGCTATGCTATCGAACCCGACATCTCGTTGGGGTGTTACCTTCACCTCGATCAAAGCCAGTACTGGTTGTTCACCTAGCTTCGCCCAATTAATTATGGTCTTATATTTCAGAATGGCTCGCTGCTCCTCAGCCTCCTTGATCGTCTTCTCCACCTCGGCAACGGTGATGCCAAGCATCGTGGAGATTTGTTCTGGGGTTGCCCGAGCATTGTTTTCCAGGATTTCCAAGACTTCCTTCATATCCCTCCTTAGCTTGCTAGCCGGTGATTGCTGGCTTCCTCTTATGCCAGTCAGTAGCTTGCTCGTAGGCAAAGGCAATGCGCAGCAATATTTCCTCGCTAAAAGGCTTGCCTATGATTTGCATGCCTATAGGTAAATTATTGCAGAAGCCAGCAGGGATGGAAATAGCCGGGATGCCGGCGATATTTATGGGTAACGTGCATACATCCGTTAGATACATCTGTAATGGGTCGTCTACTTTCTCGCCGATTTTGAATGCCGCTGTGGGTGAAATTGGAGTGACCAGGGCATCGCATCTCTCAAACACTCGGTCGAATTCTTGCTTTATCAAAGTGCGTACCTTCTGTGCCTTGACGTAATAAGCATCATAGTAACCTGCTGATAGGGCATAAGTCCCCAGCATTATACGCCTTTTTACCTCAGGGCCAAAACCAAATTGTCGTGTTTTCTCTATTGCCTGTATTACATTGTTGGCATTTGGGTAGGAAAAGCCGTACTTTACTCCATCATAGCGGGCCAGGTTTGCTGAAGCTTCGGACGGAGCAAGTATATAATAGGCAGCTAAGGCATACTTGGTATGGGGTAGAGAGACTTCCCAGTCTATTTCCGCTCCCAACTCCTCCAGCTTCCTTATAGCTACCCCTAGAGCCTCTCGCACCTCGCTTTGCATCCCCTCCACGAAGTATTCCTTGGGAATGCCAATTCGCATCCCTTTGATCCCTGAGATTAGCTGGCCAGTGTAATCCGGCACTGGATAAGGAACTGAGGTCGAGTCTCTGGAGTCAAATCCAGCGATAGCATTCATGACCCAGGCGGAATCAGTTACGTCCTTAGTTAGCGGTCCAATTTGGTCAAGGGAGCTGGCAAAAGCGACTAAACCAAAGCGGCTCACTCGCCCATAGGTGGGCTTAAGGCCAACGACGTTGCAAAAGCCTGCGGGCAGGCGAATACTGCCGCCGGTGTCAGAGCCAAGAGCATAGATCGCTTCATCGGCAGCCACGCCGGCTGCTGAACCACCACTGCTGCCCCCTGGGACGCAGCTCAAATCCCAAGGATTATGTGTTGGGAAAAAAGCTGAATGCTCATTAGAGGAACCCATGGCAAATTCATCCATGTTCGTTTTGCCTAGTATTACTGCCTTTTGCACCTTCAACTTTTCTATCACTCTTGCATCGTAAGGTGGGACAAAATTCTCCAGCATTTTCGAGGCGCATGTAGTCCGTATTCCCTTGGTGCACATGACATCCTTGATCAAGGCTGGTATACCAGTCAGGGGTGCAATGTTGCCGTCCCTTATGTGACTGTCCGCCTCCTTCGCCTGTCTTAGAGCGGTCTCTTCAGCAATCGTAAGGCAAGCATGAATCCTATTCTCTACATCGGCAATGCGCTCTAGTGCAGCTCTGGTAAGCTCCACGGAAGAAATTTCTCTGTGTTTAAGAAGTTCATGCGCCTGACGAATAGTGAGTTGACACAATCTGTTCGATGGCACTTGGTTCCTCCAGCCTATAATCTTTCCTTGAGGCTGCTACGCATAATAATTCTGCGCCAGTTGCCATGGGCTGCTGCGTGCATGCTCTTAAATCTAGGGATATAGTTTAGGCCCACAAATACCGGCAGCCCCACGGAGAAGGCTATCAAAGGCACTGAATGGTATATTAGCCAGGCAATGAATGGTAAGATAACCAAGGCTAGGCTATAGCAAAACATGGGATTTCGGGTGATGATCAAAGCTGTTGCAGCAACAGCAATGAAGAATGGGATCGCTTTTGGCATTAGAAAAAGGAGGATACCTACGGTAGTAGCTCCTCCCGTCCCCCCACGAAATCTAAGGAAGACAGGGAAGGTATGGCCTACTACAGCCGCCGCCCCGGTAAGGAGCTGGAATGCTAGAGGTACGCCTAGCCAGCGGGCTATGAGGATCGCAGCTATGCCTTTGCTTGCGTCGGCCAGCAAAACCAAAACTGCCTCTTTGAGCCCAACCTCATAGAGGACGTTCAGCATCCCCATGTTCTTGCTTCCCACCTCACGGATGTCAATGTTCTTCTTGAGGCGGCCAGCAACATAAGCTGAGGGAATGGAGCCAAGGAGGTAACCACAGACTACGGCGATGAAATTGACCGGCATGCTATTCCAATATTGCCTTTACTTTGAAGCAACTCTCGTCTTCTTCTGGTGCGTTAGCAAGAATATCAGCTTGGGGGTACGAGTTGGCGGCTTCGTCCTCCCTGAAAACATTCTGCAGATAGACAGCCTGAGTTGCCGGTGTCACATTGCTTGTGTCCACTTCGTTTAGTATCTCAAAGTTATCCAGTATATCAGACAACTGAAGGCTGAATTTCTCGATTTCAGCCTCAGTCAGACCCAAGCGAGCTAACCAGGCAATATGTTGAACTTGATCACGATCCAGTTTCATTTCAGCGTGCGGAACAATATTATAGCACCGCACTTTGCAATGTAACAGAGCTTGTACTCCTCCGTACGATCAGTGGCAGGGTGCCTTTCACGGTGTTGTGCCACTGTAAGCTATGGCTGAAGAGGCTAGCATTTGCTTTGGCCATCAAGGTTGAAGCCTCGACGCTGCGAACAAAGTGGGCAATAACTTGGCCGTGGCATGGACTATGAAGCTCTTTCGGATATTGCCTATGTCCTACCAAGAAGCTTATAATAGTAGCCGTGAGGACTGTTCTTCGCCCGCGTGAGAGAGAGCTTGGCAAGCCTACCATAAACGCAGCTACAGCAGTAAGGACTGCCCGACTGGACCATAAGACCCTCATTCTGAGCAGGGGCTCAGCTCATAGTTCTCCCGATTCCTCAGATAGCTCTCTCGGGGGGAGCAGCGTTCATCGCCTCCAGTCTATCCGGCAGGAAACAATGTCCAGCACACTTCGAGAACTTACTGCGGCGTCGTTCAAAGCCGGACACCATAGTTGTTGGCATGACGTGGTATGGACGCGAAACGAGGAAAGGAATTCTTCTGCTTGAAAATAGCCCTGCGGAGAAACCGGCATCGAGGAGCAAGTCAACAGAGTTGCCCGCATTTGGTGAATCGAAGCCAGCTTATTTTCTAGCAGCGTATAAAGAGGGATAATCGACGCTGCGTAGCTTGATTGGTGTTGTGGTTGCGGATGTGTAGAATGCTGAGAAGTCAAGAGTGGAAAAGCAACAAAGAACTGAGGTGGAATAATGAGCCCTTATGAATCAGGAAAAATCCGCAACGTTGTGTTCTTATCTCATTATGGAGCAGGCAAGACTTCGCTTGTGGAAGCGATGCTTTCCGCGTCAGGCGCTATTAGCCGATTGGGCAGTGTGGAACAGGGCACTACTGCCTCAGACTACGATCCGAGCGAAATAGAAAGAAAGATGAGCATAAACTTATCGTTGCTTCCACTGGAGTGGAAGGGAATCAAGCTAAATATTATTGACACGCCAGGCTATGCTGATTTTGCTAGCGAGGCAAAGGCGGGCTTGCGCGTTAGCGACGCTGCAATCATTGTGATTTGCGCCACTTCTGGTGTGGAGGTGGGCACCGAGCAGATGTGGGATTACAGTGAACAAAATGGCTTGCCTCGTCTAATATTCGTGAACAAGATGGATCGTGAAAATGCCGACTTTTTTCGCGCTCTAAACGAAATCCAAGCTAAGCTGGGGGCAAAGTGCTTGCCAGTTCAATTGCCTTTGGGCTCACAAGAGAATTTCCAAGGGGTTATGGACTTAGTGTCTTTGCAAGACAATGATTTGCCTTCCCCTCTTCAAGATCAGGTCAAATCTTATCGTGAGAAACTAATAGAGGCGGTGGTTGAGACAAACGATGAACTTCTTACTAAGTATTTGGAAGGTGAGGAAATAAGCAATGAAGAGATCTCAGGTGCTATACGGGAGGCAACCATAACTGGTAAGTTGGTGCCTGTTCTAATCGGTTCTGCTCTGCGCAGTCTTGGTATTACCCCAGCTCTTGACGCTATCCGTGATTACTTGCCTTCACCTGAAGACAGAGGCACTATTATGGCTACGAATCCCGCAACTGGTGCTACAGAGGAGCTTGAGCCAAGCGTAGATTCCCCGTTAAGCAGTTTAGTGTTTAAGACCACTGTTGATCCCTATGTAGGCAAGCTAAGCTATTTCCGAGTCTGCTCAGGTTTGATTGCTAGCAATTCTCAGGTTTGGAATGCCAATAAGGGTGGGATGGAGCGCATCGGTCAACTTCTTGCCTTGAGGGGCAAGAATCAGGAACCAGTGCCTCAAGTGGTTGCTGGAGATATAGGAGTAGTGGCCAGATTGAACCTGACTACTACTGGAGATACTTTTTGCTCCCAGGAGCATCCTGTAATACTTGACGGCATTGAGTTTCCTCAAGCAAACCTGAGCATGGCAATTGAGCCACAGTCCAGGGCCGATTTGGATAAGATGAGCACAGTCTTGCCTAGAATCTGCGAGGAAGACCCTTCTCTTCGGGTGCGGCGGGACCCCGTTACCAACGAGGTTGTTGTTTCTGGGGTTGGTGACAGTCATCTAGAGATAGTAAAGGAAAGGATGCGTCGCAAATTTGGCGTGGAGGTGAGACTAGCTCCGCCGAAGATTCCTTACAAGGAGACTATCGCTCTGGCAACCAAAGCGGAGTACAAACACAAGAAACAAACTGGTGGACATGGTCAATATGGTCATGTCCTTCTGGAGCTTGAGCCCCTGCCCCGAGGCAGCGGTTTTGAGTTTACTGACAGGGTTGTTGGCGGGCGAGTGCCCAAGAACTACATCCCTGCTGTCGAAAAGGGGGTCCACGAGGCAAAAGATGAAGGGCTTGTCGCGGGCTACCCGGTGATTGACGTGAGAGTAACGCTCTACGACGGCAGCTCTCACCCGGTGGATTCTTCAGATATCGCTTTCAAAATTGCTGGGTCTCACGCTTTGAGGAAAGGTTTATCTCAAGGTCAACCTGTACTGCTTGAGCCGATAATCAATCTTACTATAACTGTGCCTGAGAAGTTTACTGGTGACATTGTTGGCGATCTTAACACCAAGAGGGGGCGTGTAGTCTCCATGTTCCCTGAAGGGGGTGCTAACGTTATCCAGGGACAAGCGCCGCACTCGGAAGTGCTTCGCTATGCCATTGACCTGAGGTCAATGACTCAAGGGCGTGGCAGCTTTACCATGGAATCAAGCCACTACGAGGAGGTGCCATCCCACATCAGTCAGAAGATTGTGGCTGAGAGGAAGGCAGAGAAGGAGAAGGGTTAGTGTCTTTTAGCTGGAAGGTAAAGCCCGCCTGAAGGCGGGCTTTTCTAAATTCAGAAGTTATTGCTTTAGCCGGCGAGCAGTTCCCTTAGCTTTCGAGTGAAGGCTGGCACAACTTCTTCGTAGCGGCCTACTACCCCAAACTTGGCCTCTCTGAATATGTTTGCCTCTGAGTCCTTATTAATAGCTATGATATTCTTGGAGCCGGAGCAACCAGCGATGTGCTGGCTAGCTCCTGATATAGCAATAGCGATGTAGACTTCAGGGGCGACGATTTTGCCAGTGAGGCCAATGTGCACTGCCTCAGGAACCCAGCCATTGTCAGCAGGTGGGCGTGTAGCTCCTACCGCCCCGTGCAATACGTCAGCCAACTCCTTTAATGTGGTATTAAAGGGCTCAGGACCACCAAGACCTCTGCCCCCGCTGACTATTACCGAGGCATCCTCAAGTTTAACACCGGCTACCTCTTCCCTTACTTTCTCTATTATTTTTGTTCTTACTTTCGACATATCTATTTCAACTTTGGTAGCTATGATTTCTCCCTTTCTCGACTCATCTCGCTCTATGGGTGTCATCGCCTTTGGCCTGATGGTAACTATCTGGGGCATTACCTCACAACTGAATGTGGCCTGGGCATTGCCTCCGTAAACGGATCTTGTTTGCAAAAGCAACTTGCTCTCTGGGTCTATGCCCAGGTCAAGGCAGTCCGTCGACAGGCCTACTCCCAGTCTAAAGGCAAGGCGAGCGGCTATGTCTCTTCCCATAGATGTCTGTCCCATGAGTATCGCTCGAGGGGAGATATCTCTAGCTAACTTTTCTGCCACCTGAATATAGGAATCTGATTGATAGTCTTTGAGGGCAGGATCTTCTACCACGTAGACCTTGTCAGCTCCGAAAGCGATTGCCTCTTTGGAAGCTTCTCCGACTGCGTCGCTGGCTAATAAACAGGATAAGTCTTCTTTCAATTGATCAGCCAAGTTTCTACCACATCCCAACAGTTCAGTGGTAATGGAAGCTAATTTCCCATCTGTCAATTCGCCATAAACGACTATACCTTTGTATTCGGCCATTGTTTCCTCCTTGACCTTACATTATTTTAGCCTGCCTCAGTCTTGTGGCCAGGTTAGCGCCTGCCTCCGCTGGAGTCTCCCCCTCAATTATTTCGCACTTGGCTTCTTTAACTGGCTGGAAGAGCCTGTGCAACTTCGTACGCCTTCCGGTGGCGCCAACTTGGCCAGGGTCAAGTCCAATGTCAGCCGGCTTCCATATGATGGGTTGTTTTTTGGCCGCTGCCATGATCCCCTTCAGGGCAGCATAGCGAAGGTCGCCTAGTTCGCTGGTCACGGTGATTAAGGCAGGGAACTCCATCTCAACAACTTCGTAGCCATCAGGAATGACTCGCTCTATCGTTGCCTTTCCATCGGTAACCTCCACCTTGCGGGCTATGGTTATACTCGGGATCCCAAGAATCTCGGCGATACCCAAGCCAACCTGGCCAGCATCCCAGTCAGCGGCTTGTCTACCACAGAAGATGAGGTCGTATTCCCCTATTTTCTTGATCGCCGCTGCTAAAGCACAAGCAGTTGACCAACTATCGCCCTCTTCAAAGGCCGCATCCTCCAGAAGCACAAGCTCATCACCACCTACAGACAGCGGCTTCTTGATCACATCACGGACCAACTGATTACCCAAGCTCAGCACTGTGATTTTCCCCCCTGCCTTGTCCTTGATCCTTAGAGCAGCTTCCATAGCATTTTCATCATAAGGTGAGATTACGGGTTTCACATCTGGGGGCAGGGTCATCTTGTTAGCTGCTGTGTCAACCTTGAATACAGCGGGTGGTGCCTCAGGATCAGGCACTTGCTTACAGCAAACAATCATATTGACTTGCGCCATAGTCTAACCTCCCTAAATAGTAACTTCTAATGAGCCATACAAAGATATACCAGAATCTATCTCCCGTCAATGGGCCATGTAACATAAGTTGCTGAGAATGGGTGGGGGAGGTTGTACTCTCTACGGGGCAAGCGATAGGCGAGAGAAGAAGCTCCAAAGCATGAACGCAGCCTCTACAACAACATCCTTCCCCTTGAAGAACTCTCGGTCGTGTTCTATACTGGCCGTCGTAACCTCCCTTCAGTCTGTCTTCTACCCTACTCGGGTAATTCGTTGGGTAGGAATCCACCTGTGATATAGTAGGACGTAGGTTTTGAAGGTCCCCAGCTAGTAGACTATAATTGCAATGATGAAGTCTTCCCGCGTGGTGGCTGGCAGGAATGAATACACTTAGATACCTACAGAGACATACTGTGGAACCCTCGTATCTTGGATTGTATCGTTCTGGCGAACTTCAGCGCCGAGCTGAGGCGCTGGAAGCACGCCTGGAATCGTGTGATATTTGTCCCAGGGAGTGTTATGTCAACCGCCTGAAAAACGAGCACGGGTTTTGTCACTCTGGTTACTTGCCTATAGTCTGTGCAGTCTGCGACCATCATGGCGAAGAGCCAGCTATTTCAGGTACCCGAGGCACCGGGGCTGTCTTCTTTGGCAATTGCAACATGACATGCGTTTACTGTCAGAACTATCAGATTAGTCAAGACCCGGAGCGCCATAGCTCTGAAGAGGTGGATTTCCACCATTTGGCTGAAAAACTGATATATCTTCAGGATGAGTTACGATGTCACAACATCAGTTTTATTTCACCTTCCCACTTCGTGCCTCAGCTAGTTCGAGCAATCCTGGAAGCAGTACCTATGGGGCTTAGGACGCCAATAGTCTACAATACCAATGCCTATGATTCTGTTGCATCCCTTCGAGCACTGGATGGGATTGTGGATGTCTATTTGCCCGATTTAAGGTATGCTTCTGATACTTGGGCGGCAAGACTTTCCGATACTGCCGACTATGTAACACGGGCTCGCCAGGCTATACTTGAAATGCATCGGCAAGTGGGTGATGAGTTGGCACTAGACGACTCGGGGCTGGCTCAGAGAGGCTTAATCGTACGCCACCTCATCCTGCCCAATGGGCTGGCGGGTAGTTGGGACTCGCTTGCTTGGTTGCTTAGGGAAGTCTCTCCTAAGGTAACGGTGAGCATAATGTCTCAATATTACCCAAGCTATCTAGCCTCTCAGATACCGCAATTGGGGCGCAAAATCTCGGTTTCGGAGTACCTGGCTGTCGTTGAATTGGCTGATGAACTAGGGTTGGAGAATGGCTGGATTCAGGAGATGGATGCCGCGGAGAACTACCTGCCCCATTTCGACCGAGATGGTCACCCTTTCTCACCTCCGGCGTCCAGAATTTGAGCTATTTCCTCCGCCTGTACCCTCGTGAACACCACGTCTTCAATAACGATAATACCTTGTGAGCAAACCTGTTCACGCTGCTCAAAGCTGTGGCATTGGGGAACTGTCCCTTAGCTGCTGGCTTCAAATCCATAGTCAGTGAGGTAAGCCACCCTACGTGCCCGCTGTTCTGTCTTATGCTATAGGGTATAATGAAATGGAAGGAATTTGTAAATGGTATTGGGTTTGTCCTCTGAGAGCCTAGTATGAGTGGGCAAAGTTGAGTAAGAAGTGGATAGATGGTTATTGCGTAGCACATTGGGAGAGTTGCCTCAGGTATCAAACGGAGGAAAGAGGAGGGCATCAGCCTGATTATTGCTTCCAGATGGTGAGATCAGAGAAGAGCTAGAATCGTGAAGGTACTGGTTGGTTCAGAGAATAGGGTCAAGTTAGGAGCAACGGAAGAGGCATTCTCAAAGTACTTTGGCGGAGTGCAGGTGATTGGCATTAGGGTTGATAGCAGGGTTTCCGGTCAGCCTGTAGCCAGGGAGACTTTCGAAGGTGCGGAAAATAGGGCGCTGGAACTAAGGAAAATCAATGATGAACAAAGTCTTGATGCTAGATTCTTTGTCGGCATTGAAGGGGGCATACTGAGGCTGTTTTCTAAATGGTTTGCCCTAAGCGCGATGTGTATTATGGATGACACGGGGAGAATGGGACATGGGACTTCTCCCATATTCGAGCTCCCAGACAGTATTGCCGAGCAACTCTCAAATGGCTCTGAGCTCGGCGATGTCATGGACAGTCTAACTGGAGAGCGAGGCGTTAAGGAGAATCAAGGGGCAGCGGGGTATTTTACCAAAGGCGTCATGGACAGGAAGAGAATTTATGTGGACGGCTTGATTGCTGCCTTGGTTCCCTTTTTGAATGAGGAGTTGTATTTTCAATGACAGAAATAATCCTCGCGAGGCATGGGGAGACTGAGTGGAATGTGGGGGAAATATATCGGGGCAGGATTGACATAAATCTGGATGAAGCGGGCCGTAAACAGGCAGAATTGTTGGCTAAGTACTTGAGCGATTTGAAATTGGACGCCGTTTGTTCCAGCCCCTTGAGGCGAGCGTTAGATACTGCCAGTATTATCGCCCGATACCAAAAGGTTCATGTAGAAGTTACCAACAGACTGATAGATTTCGATTATGGTGAATGGCAAGGTCTGCCTGATGCCGAAGTAAGAAAGCTATACCCAGCTCTCTATGATCAATGGCGTAGCAATCCTCATCTGGTGAAGATGCCCAATGGGGAGAGTCTGGCTGATGTGAGGGAAAGAGCTATTGCTGCGGTTGATGATGTAATCCCTAGATGTAAGGGGAGTGTGGTTTTGGTGTCTCACCGCGTTGTGAATAAGGTTTTGATATGCTACTTATTGGGACTAGACAACTCACATTTCTGGAATATCAAACAGGACGTGTGTGGAATCACCGTTTTCAGTTATGCAAACGGTCGTTTTGTCCTGACCAAGCATAATGACACTTCGTATCTGAGAGGACTGGCAGAACACGTGCCGAGCGATTTCTAAGCACGCCTGGTGGGATTCGAACCCACGACCCCTGGTTCCGAAGACCAGTGCTCTTGTCCGCTGAGCTACAGGCGCAAGGGTGAACGGTGGGATTTGAACCCACGATCTCCAGGGCCACAACCTGGCGCCCTAAACCACTAGGCTACGCTCACCATAAACATTGATATTATACTGGTGGTGGCTGGCACTTTCAATT
>JADFUX010000065.1 GCA_015222255.1 Chloroflexota bacterium | reverse complement strand
TACCCCAACCGCTTCCCTCAAAGTCCTGGCTGAGACTCTTCACTCGGGCGCTATAGATGACCCTGCTGTAGCTAAAGACTTTCTGGAAAAGATGAATGTTGAGACGGATAGATTGACCCAAATGCTAAACGAGCTTAGCGAGTTGTCTCGCATTGAAAGTGGTGAGGCCTCCGTCAAGACAGAGCCCATTGATATAGGTGAAGTAGCGACGCGAGTCGTGGAAAGGCTTGAAGCCCAAGCGGATAGAGCGGGGCTCAGCGTTGCCAGGCACATACCGTCAGAGTTACCTAAAGCCCTAGCTGACAAGGAAAAGGTGGAACAGGTGCTTGTCAGCCTGCTTCACAACGCCATCAAGTTCACCCCATCGGGCGGCGGAATTAACCTCTCGGCTGAGGTCCAAGGCGATAATGTTCTAATCTCAGTTGTTGACACCGGGGTTGGCATTCCTGCAGATGACTTGCCCCGCATCTTTGAGCGCTTCTACAAGGCAGATAAGGCACGGGCTGGCGGTGGGACGGGTCTGGGTCTTGCTATCGCCAAGCACATCGTTGAAGCGCACGGCGGCAAGATTTGGGCAGAAAGTATCGAAGGGAAAGGCTCGACCTTCACCTTCACTCTACCGATAGCAACCACGCCTTAACCAAAGCTTAAGCGAAATTTTACCCCATCTTAACAAAGCCTTAACCAAACCTTAAACACCCCTTGTTATGCTTGATCTTGGAGTGAAAAGTTCGGTGAGCGCTGATTTATGCCAATGCCGCTATGAACAAAGTCCTGTTTGTATGTGTGCATAACTCAGGTCGGAGCCAGATGGCTGAGGCGTTGTTCAATTGTTATGCCGCAGGGGTAGCCCAGGCCTTCTCCACCGGAACCCAACCTGCAAGTTATGTCAACCGCACTGTGGCAGATGCTATGAGAGAGGTGGGAATAGACCTCAGTTCTCAGGGCCCTAAGCTGTTGGCCCCCAAGATGCTGGAGAACGCTGAAAAAGTTGTCACTATGGGCTGTGGCGTGGAAGGCGTTTGCGCGGCTGCCTTCGTTCCCACTGAAGAGTGGAAACTGGAAGACCCCGAAGGCAAGCCTATCGAGAAGGTAAGGAAGATCAGAGATGAAATCGCAGTCAGAGCAAAGAAGCTGATTGAAGAGATACAGCAGCAAGGAGGGCGAGATTATGGGCAAGCGCTTAGTTCAGCTAGCATTATCTTGGCAATGGAGATAAAGGGCAAATGCTAGAACAAAGGTATTACAGTGAAGCCCTCTTTCCGTGTCAAGGTCCAGTTATTATTAGGTCAAGGCTGCGACATAACAAAAAGAGCGTCATAAGGAGGAAAAAGAAACAACATGAACAGATTTACTCTAGCCTTAATTGCCCATGATTCCAAGAAAGAGGATATGCTGCACGTGGTGAAGAAGTATCAAGGAGAGCTCAGCAAACTAGACTTGGTAGCCACAAGAGGCACGGGGAGCATTATCCAGGGGAGAACGGGATTATCGGTGACCCTGATGAGCAGTGGTCCTCAGGGCGGCGACCAGCAGATCGGAGCTTTAGTAGCCCAGGGTAAGGTACAGGCGGTGATTTTTCTCCGTGACCCTTTGACCGCTCAAGGCCATGAGCCGGACATCTCAGCACTGCTTCGAATTTGCGATGTCTACAATGTGCCCTTGGCCACAAACCCATCTAGCGCAGAGGCAATGCTTAATTCGCTATTGCAACACGATTATGCGGAGCCCCAGCCAACTTTAGTTTAGGCGAAAAAAGTGGGAAATATTGAGAAGGAGTTCAAAGCAAATGGAAACGAAAAGACCAAATAAAGAAGGAGGTTATACATGGCATCAAGAATCAAGAAGTCCCTGATGTTCCCCTTAGCCGCTCTGATTATCCTAGGCTTGACTTCTGTGTCCGGCTGTGGTGGTGGAGGAGACGGAGGGAGCGAGGTGGCACTAACGGGAACGATTACTGAGTCGGGCTCAACCAGTGTCAAGCCGTTAGCTGAGGCTCTGGCTGCCGCCTTTATGGACAAATATCCCAAAGTGAAAATCGAAATCGGTGGTGGTGGCTCGGGCAAAGGGATAAGTGATTGTGCCGCTGGAATATCCGACATCGGAGCAGTTTCCCGGCCACCCAAAATAGGTGAGGCCGATCTAATCTACTACCCCATCGCTCGTGATGCTGTAGCCATCGTGGTCAATGAGGACAATTCCGTCACTGAGCTAACGACCGAGCAGGTGGCTAAAATCTATACCGGCGACATTACCAAGTGGAGCGAGGTAGGTTGGGCAAACGGTGGCGACATCACCGTCTATTGCCGAGAAGCAGGCTCAGGAACGCTGGACTGCTTTGAGCACGGAGTGTTAAGGGAAATCGGCAAAAAGGAGGCGGATATCACACCCAATGCTGAGCGATATGATTCCAATGCCGGTATGCAGATAGCCGTCCAGGCTGATGCATCGGCAATTGGCTTCGTCTCTTTGGGTTATGTTGAAGGACTCAAGGTGCTGAAGCTTGATGGCATTGAGTGCACTATCGAGACCTGCAAAAGTGGTGATTACCCGGTGTTGCGTCGGCTTGCCTTCGTGAGCAAAGCTTGTCCCGATGAGCCGACCAAAGCCTTTATCAACTTCTGCCGTAGCGAGGAGGGGCAGGCAATCGCTGCAGAAAAAGGCTATGTGCCTCTGACCTGAAATTGACCGCTGTCTTGCTGCAAGTTCATCCCCTTCGTTGGGCGGCAGAGTCTCAGACTGCCGCCCTATATATGATGCGAGGGACGTTAGCCAAGACTAAATCGAGGATAATTCCCTACTTGGAGGAAGAAGATAGCAGCATCAAAAGCCATCTCACCGGGTAGATTATTGTCCCGTCACCGGGCAGACTTAGGAGCCAAATGGTTGGTTCTCGTCTGTGCCGCGCTCGCCTTCCTAGTCCTACTTCTGATCACCATTCTTATCTTCCGGGACGGTTTCTCCGCCTTGCTGGAAATAGGATTGGGCAATTTCCTTTTCGGCACAGAGTGGATTCCATCTGCGGGGAAGTATGGCATTTCGACCTTTATCCTTAACTCGGTCTTCCTCACACTGGGGACGTTAGCTTTGGCAGCGCCTTTAGGAGTTGGCTGTGCCATCTTTCTGGCTGAAGTAGCTCCATATCGCGTCCGTCAGGCGGTCCGACCAGCGACAGACCTACTGGTGGGGATACCTTCAGTGGTCTACGGATTGGTTGGTATGACGCTCTTATGTCCCTTGATTGCGGACCTTAGCGGTGGTGGTTCGGGGCATTGCTTGCTGGCGGCCATAATAGTGGTGACCATTATGGTTTTGCCCACCGTGGTATCCATCAGCGAAGACAGCCTTCGTGCCGTGCCCAGGGAATACAAGGAAGGAGCTTTGGCCTTGGGAGCTACCCACTGGCAGGTGATTCGGAAAGTAATGCTCCCCGCTGCTCGGCCCGGGATTGTCAGCGCCTTGATCTTGGGAATGGGTCGAGCCATAGGAGAGGCGCTCGCAGCATATATGGTTATCGGCAATGCCTTTGCCATGATTCACTCACCTCTGGATCCAGCTCGCACTCTCACCAGCCATATTGTGGGAGAAATACCGGAAATAGCTGTAGGTAGCCTGCAGTTCAGAGCTCTCTTCGCCACCGGAATTGTCCTTTTGGTTATCATACTTGCTTTCAATAGCATTGGCTTCATCACGCGGAGGCGAAGCTAGCCAGTGAAGCTTTCAGCCAAAACTACGCAACGCTTAGCCTGGGGGGTGATGTGGGCGATCGCCATGTTCGTTGTAGCAGCACTCGTATTGATTATCGGCTATGTCTTCTTCCACGGTATTCCCACACTTTCCTGGGACTTTGTTTTCGGCCCCACCACGTACGGTGATGGAGGTGGCGGTCTTCGCACGCCGATTATCGGCTCAATTTACTTGCTACTGCTTACTCTGGTCTTTGTGGTGCCCTTTGGAATCGGGGCAGCCATTTACCTGGCAGAATATACTCCCAGGGGCCGATTCAGCCGGGTCGTTCGCTACGGAGTAGATACCTTGGCTGGTGTTCCTTCCATTATTTTCGGCATGTTCGGCTTCGCTTTCTTTGTCATGATCTTGCTGGCAGGAAGAATGTGTCTTCTAGCGGCTGCCCTCAGTCTAGCTTGTCTCAACTTGCCTTTCATGGTTGGCGCCGCTGAAGAGGCGATAAGAGCTGTACCACAATCTCAACGGGAAGCTGCCTTAGCCCTAGGAGCTACTAAATGGCAGACTGTTTGGCATGTTGTCTTGCCCAGTGCTATGCCCGGCATAATAACCGGTGTTATTCTATGTGCTGGAACTGCCATGGCGGAAACCGCGCCGCTTCTATTTACCCTAAAACTCGTCCCCTTCATCCCAACATCTCCGCTGGACAACTCTCAGACACTGACGCTTCGATTATTGGATTTGGCCCTGTACAGAGAAAGCGTTGGTGGGGTGACGCGTCAGGATTTGATTGCTCAAGCCATGGGAGTCGGTGTTATTCTCATCCTGATCGTCATCGCTCTAAACTTCCTGGCTCGCTGGCTATCCCGGCGCTACATAACTAAAATGACGGGGGGTGGATAACCATCGACCCTAAGATACGAAGCAAAGACCTCGATTTCTTCTACGGAAGCAAGCAAGCATTGAAGAAAGTAAACCTTGATATAAGGGAACATCAAATTACTGCTTTAATGGGACCTTCAGGATGTGGTAAATCCACCTTCCTGCGGACTCTGAATCGCATGAACGACATCATTCCTGCTACCAGCGTGAACGGTCAGGTACTCCTCGATCATCAGGACATTTACGGCCCGGGTACCGATGTTGTTCAGATACGAAAACGGATAGGCATGGTCTTCCAGCAGCCCAATCCATTGCCCAAGAGTATCTTCGAAAATGTGGCCTTCGGACCTAGAGTGCTGGGCATGAACCACAGCATAAAGCTGGTGGAAATCGTAGAGAAAAGCCTCAAGGCAGCAGCATTATGGGATGAGGTTAAAGATGAGTTGAAAAAATCAGGGTTAGCTCTTTCCGGTGGTCAGCAGCAGAGATTATGCATTGCCAGAGCTTTGGCCATAGAGCCTGAGGTCATACTGATGGATGAGCCCTGCTCTGCCCTTGACCCCATAGCTACTTTGAAAATCGAGGATTTGATGCAGCAACTGAAGAAAGACTACACCATAGTCATCGTTACTCATAATATGCAACAGGCAGCCAGAGTATCGGATTGGACTGGCTTCTTCCTCATGGGAGAGATGATAGAATATGGAGGCACAAAGGGTTTATTCACCAACCCAAAGGATAGAAAGACAGAGGATTACATTACAGGCAGATTTGGTTAAGGAGGAGGGAACAATGCCGAGAGCAAGTTTTGACCGCTATCTTCATGAACTTCAGGATGAGGTTCTTGTTATGGGTAGTATGGTGGGAAAAGCTATCGCCCGCTCTATGAAAGCATTGAAGGAACGAGACTTAGAGCTGGCGAAGCAAGTTGTCACCGATGATGCCAAGATTAACCGCAAGCGTCTTGATATTGAGGAAAGATGTACAGAACTCATTGTTACTCAACAGCCGGTAGCCAGTGACCTGCGGTCTATTGTTGCTATTCTCAACATTATCGTTGATATGGAGAGAATCGGCGACCATGCTGAGGGTATTGCCAAAATTGCCATAATGATAGGCGATGAACCACCGCTGAAGCCTCTAATTGATTTACCCCGCATGGCAGAAAAGACAGAGGACATGCTCCGTCGAAGCCTCAATGCCTTTGTTAATCGTGATTCCAAGACCGCTATCGAAATCAGCGCTGAGGACGACGAGGTTGATAATCTCTATGACCAAGTCTACCGGGAACTGATCACTTTTATGCTCGAAGATCCCAGAACTATCACCAGAGCAACGCGCCTCATCTGGGTAGCTCATAATCTGGAGCGCAGTGCCGACAGGGTAACCAATATCTGCGAGCGCGTGGTGTTCACCATAACCGGCAAAATGGAACAAATAGGGGCATCAAAGTACTAAGTAGGGTGGCAGCTAACCGACTGCTATCTGAATTGGGCGATACAATCGCCTTCTTGTGGTGGGCCATAGTGGACTCGAACCACTGACCCCGGTCTTATCAGGACCGTGCTCTAACCAACTGAGCTAATGGCCCCTATCGCTGGTAACAAATCTGCTCCCTAGGTATTCGGGCTGCACCTGGAGCTCTTTCTTCGTTCACCTCTCAGGTTATCAGAAAGGAGCATAGCTGTCAACGGACTTACGAAGACCAGGCTTGGCAGTCTTCACCGGGAGCATGGTCAAACTCCTGTGGAATTACGCTTGTCAGTGGCAAATATTTGTGTTACAAATATTTGTGTTGTAAATATTGGTGTTATAATAGTCCGTTGCGCACAGGAGACAAGTCAAAGAAAACGAGAGCTTGTCCTGCGGCATGACGAGTCTTTTCTGGTGTAACAGAATTTAAGTAAGGGAGGGCTAAAATGGAGTTCAAGTTAACCAAAGAACAAGAAGCAATTAGAAGGATGATACGGGAATTTGCCGAGAGAAAGCTTGCGCCCATTGCCACTCAGATTGACCGGGACGCTAAGATCCCGCCTGAT
>JADFUX010000064.1 GCA_015222255.1 Chloroflexota bacterium | reverse complement strand
TCCCAATGATGCCAGCAGGTAGAGCCACCGCCGAGTTGATACTGAATGCTGAAGAGATGGTGACATTGCTCCAAGAGATAGATGAGGCGGCAAATGAGTTGGAATTCCCTGCATCCCTTTGGTGTACACCCTTCGCCAAGCTGGTGGTTAAATCCAGATATGTTTTTGCCGATTACTGCCGTAGCTCGGTGGAGGAAATGGATGTGGATCCAGAAGGCAACGTGCTACTATGCGATGTATTGGACATAGTCGTTGGCAACGTCAGGGAGAAAGAAGTGCTACAGGCATGGCGGGAACAAGAAAAGAATAGACTGGTAAACAGTCTAACCAACCCGAAGCTGCCTTCGCCGTGTCTGGATTGCCCACTGAGCCAACAATGCCGGGGTGGCTGTTTTGCTCGGGCTCAATTGATGGCAGGAGATATTCATGCCCCAGACCCATTATGCCCTCGTGTGGCTGGCTCAATTCGAGGGATTGAGTATGATGGAAAAGCTCATTGAAGGGGTAGGCAAGCTAGGTATCGAGCTCAATGCTACTCAGGTTAAGCAATTCGAACTCTACTATCAGGAGCTAGTGGAGTGGAATAGGAAATTCAACCTAACCGCGATAACAGATTATGAAGAGGTTCAAACGAAGCACTTTCTTGATTCTTTGACCTTGGCCCTGGCTTTAAGGGAAGAAGAAATAAGGCAGCCAAATTTCAACATCATTGACATAGGCACGGGCGCTGGATTCCCCGGCGTGCCGCTTAAAATCCTCTTTGCTGAGCCAAAATTGGTGCTCCTCGATTCCGTGGGCAAGAGAACGGCTTTCCTTCGCCATGTAGTTGAGCAACTGGAGCTGGACAACGTGGAAATAGTAGTTGGAAGAGCTGAGGAGATCGCTCACCAGCCACGATTTCGCCAGCAATTTGCTCTGGCCCTCTGTCGTGCCGTGGCTTCATGCGCTACATTAGTCGAGTTAGCCCTGCCGTTCTGCCAAATTGGCGGGAAGTTTATAGCCCAGAAGAAAGGAGAGATCAGTCAGGAAATAAGCAACGCAAGTAAGGCTATCGCCACTCTAGGAGGCAAACTGGATCAGGTAAAGAAAATAGAAGTGGAGGAACTTGGCGGCGAGCGCTATTTGGTAATTGTTGATAAAATATATTCCACGCCGGAGAAATATCCCCGGCGTTCCGGGGTACCAAAACGACATCCAATTTAGGAGGTGAATAGAGATGTGGCACAGGAGAACTTGGAGGTTTCCTTTTGGGTTCCCTCCTTTCGGGTTCTATTTTCGCGGATTCAGACCATTCCCTAGCCCGGAGGAGTACCTCAGCATGCTTGAAGATTATAAGAAAGACCTGGAGGAGGAATTGAAGGAGGTCGAGAAGGAGATTGAGGAGGTTAGAAAAGGCTCTTAGCTTGCTAAAAGACGTAGGCAATAGTAGAATAATGCTGGGGGAAGGAGATGGAAAAAGGCACATGGAAAGCTAAAGCTGGGCTGGCTCAGATGCTTAAGGGTGGTGTGATTATGGACGTGGTCACCCCCGAGCAAGCTAAAATTGCTGAGCAGGCTGGTGCTTGCGCTGTTATGGCGCTGGAGCGAGTGCCCGCCGATATTCGCGCTACCGGTGGAGTAGCCCGTATGGCTGACCCAAGTGTGATTCTAGCTATAATGGAAGCAGTAAGCATTCCGGTGATGGCAAAATGTCGTATTGGGCATTTTGTTGAAGCCCAACTACTGGAAGCACTAGGCGTTGATTTTATTGACGAATCTGAGGTGCTTACCCCTGCTGACGAAAGTCATCATGTTTGGAAACATGATTTCAAGGTTCCTTTTGTCTGCGGATGCCGTGACTTGGGCGAGGCATTGCGTCGGATTGGTGAAGGGGCAGCTATGATTAGAACAAAAGGAGAAGCTGGAACAGGAAATATCGTTGAAGCTGTAAGACATATGCGGGCGGTTCAAGATGGGATTCGTAGGCTTCAGGCGTTGCCCAAGGAGGAATTGGTGGCTGAGTCAAAGGCTATTGGTGCTCCTCTTGAGTTAGTGTTGGAAATCCATAACACAGGAAAGCTGCCTGTAGTGAATTTTGCTGCCGGTGGTGTAGCTACACCGGCTGATGCCGCCCTAATGATGCAATTGGGCGCTGATGGGGTATTCGTTGGCTCGGGAATTTTTAAGTCAAGCGACCCCCCGACTATGGCACAAGCTATTGTTAAGGCTACTACCCACTATAAAGACCCTGCCATCATCGCTGAGGTATCTAAAGGTTTGGGGACTGCCATGCCCGGGCTCGAAATAAGAGCTATCCCTCAGGAAGAGCTGCTAGCTACTAGGGGATGGTGACGTGAGAATACTGACCGGGCAGGCGCAGTCTCATCACAGAGGATCTGTTTGCGGGAAGTAGTAACTGACGATTTGGATGTTCTGCTAAACGTTCTTTCCCCTCACGTGCGCGAATCACTTTATCAACAAGCTGATCTCAGTGAATTACTAGAAGTAATCTTGGACTTGGGACGTCCCCCCGAGGCGAGATTCCCCCATCGAGAGCTAATCCTGAACCGCAAAGAAGTGGATCACTCGGACATAGACTATGCAGTATCGCGTATTGGCGAGTTTAACGGGGATAATCGTGCTGGGATCGAACGTACTCTCCACCGCATCTCAGCCGTGCGCAATAGAAATGGACGCATAATTGGGCTGACTTGCCGTGTGGGTCGAGCGGTGTTGGGCACTGTAAGAATGATCCAAGACCTTGTCGAATCAGGCAACAACGTCTTGCTTCTCGGGGCACCAGGCATAGGCAAAACGACTATGTTGCGGGAAGTAGCGAGGGTATTGGCCGATGACCTCAAGAAGCGTGTAATCGTAATCGATACTTCTAACGAAATTGCTGGGGATGGCGATATCCCACACCCTGCCATCGGGCATGCCAGGCGGATGCAAGTAGCTAGCCCTACGAAGCAGCATGCAGTAATGATTGAAGCGGTGGAGAATCACATGCCGGAGGTCATCATCATAGATGAAATAGGCACTGAGCTTGAAGCGCAAGCAGCCCGGACTATTGCCGAGCGTGGGGTACAACTGATAGGCACGGCACACGGAAACACTCTGGAAAACCTGATAATGAACCCTACCCTGTGCGACCTTATAGGCGGCATCCAGACAGTTATCTTGGGTGATGAGGAGGCAAGGCGGCGCCACACGCAGAAGTCTATTCTGGAACGCAAGGCTCCCCCCACTTTCGATGTAGTAGTCGAAATCGTTGGTTACTATGAAGTGACTGTTCATCCCAGTGTGAGTGACGCTGTAGATTCTATTCTGCACCAGAGACCTATTAAGGCAGAGTCCCGCCGGATGGATGAACAAGGGAATGTACACAGGGAGGAAATAACACCAGCACCGATGATAGAAAGCGACCAGGAGCAGCATGACAGACAACCGTTGCGTCTTTATCTCTTTGGCACCAACCGTTCCACATTGGAGCAGGTCGCCAGGGAGAAGCAGCAAAACTTGAGAATTGTGGCTGACCTCAAGCATGCTGACTTCTTTCTTACCACAAGGAGTTACTACCGCCGGAAGCCGCAGAGAATAAGGGATGCGGAGACATTAGGCATACCGATTTACGCCCTCAAGAGCAATGATGCCTCTCAAATAAGACGCTGTCTAGACGCTATTCACCCCACCGGCGTTTCACAATTTGCCTATGTTCATCATTTGCAAAGCCTCTTAGCCGAGCATCATAATCTTGGCTCTGACAGGTAGGACATGCAGGCGAAAGAAAATAGATGTCCTAGAAAGGCATACTAAGCTGGCGAGATTGAGGTAGTTCTTGGGCCTGTTTATCACCTTTGAAGGTGGCGAAGGCTGTGGGAAGAGCACCCAAGCCAAGGTTTTGTGGAACAAATTCCGTCAGCAAAACATCCCGGTAGTATTGACTCATGAGCCCGGGGGTACACCCTTGGGCAATGAATTAAGGAGATTGCTTAAGAGGGAGAAAACAGACTCCATCTCAGTGCAAGCCGAACTTCTCCTTTTTGCTGCCTCCCGTGCCCAATTGGGAAGTGAGGTGATTCTTCCTGCTCTAAAAGAAGGAAAGGTAGTTATCTGTGATCGCTTCAGCCACTCTACCTCCGCCTACCAAGGCTATGGGCGGGGTCTCGATTTGGACCTGATAGAAATGATCAACAACTGGGCAACGCAAAATCTCAAACCAGACATCACTATCCTTTTGGATACACCGCCAGAAAAGGGATTGGCACGAAAGCGAATACTGAAGGATCGTTTTGAGCTTGAGCAAATGTCCTTCCACCGCCGAGTGAGGCAAGGGTATCTTGAGATGGCGGCAAGCGAACCTGAACGTTGGCTAGTGATAAACGCTATGTTATCTAAGAGGAAAGTCTCTAGGATCATCTGGGAGACAGTTAGCGGTTTGCTAAAGGGAATGGGATGAGTGATGAGCAGAGAACGAGTAGCTGTGGCGTTAAGCGGAGGAGTGGATTCCTCCATCGCCGCGTTGTTGCTTAAGGAAGCTGGCTACGAAGTTACCGGAATATACATGCGTCTGTGGGATTGTCCTGATTCTGAGTATCAAGCACGCCAAACCCAGAATATTTGCCTTATCCTAGATATCCCCCTTCATATATTAGATTTGCAGAAGGAGTTTGAGCGCCACGTAGTTGACTATTTTTGCCTCGAGTATGAGCGAGGGCTAACTCCTAATCCCTGCACTGCCTGTAATCAACACATAAAATTTGGTTTTCTCCTGGATAAAGCTCTCTCTCTAGGCGCTGACTATCTGGCCACGGGTCACTATGCTAGAGTTGAGCACTCGGCGAATGGCTATCATCTGTTCAAAGCAGCAGATATTGAAAAGGACCAGTCTTATTTTCTCTATACCTTGAGCCAGGAGAGAATTAGACACCTCCTCTTTCCTTTAGGCAACAACACTAAAGCCAAGGTTAGGCAGATAGCAAAGCAAAAGGGACTGCCTGTAGCAGCCAGGTCCAGCCAGGATATTTGCTTTCTTTCCCAGAGAAACTATCGCCCCTTTCTCCGTCAACGGTTCTCACCCAGCCCCGGAGAGATTGTAGATGCCCGAGGAGAAATCCTGGGCCACCACGAAGGCATAGCGTTCTACACTATTGGGCAGAGACATGGTCTGGGAGTAGCTTCAAGCAAGCCACTCTACGTGATAGGGATAGAGCCAGAGAGTAATAGAATTGTTCTGGGTGGGGAAAGGGAGCTTTACAGCCAGAGAATCATGGCAAAAAAAGTGACCTGGGTGGCAACCAAGGCACCCAGTGGGCCATTTACTGTAACTGCCAAGATACGTCATAGATCAAATGAAGCAGTGGCTATCGTGTCCCCAACCCGTCATTGCGAGCAAGGCGAAGCAACCTGCGATATTTGGTTTCCGCATCCGCAACGGGCAATTGCCCCAGGACAAGCCGTTGTCTTCTATAAGCGAGATGAGGTATTGGGTGGTGGCACTATCGAAGCATCGGAACCGGTGACCTTGGGAAAGAAGCAATATGTGGCAGCC
>JADFUX010000063.1 GCA_015222255.1 Chloroflexota bacterium | reverse complement strand
TCCTGAAACAGTCCACCTTCAAGCCTGAACTTGGAGGGTTTCTCGGCAAAGCAAGCCAGAGGAAGAAGGGTTTGTGCCATCATGGTAGTTGACCCCGCCGTACCTATATCCCAGCAATATTCCCCTCCCTTGAATCTTTCTTTGGGGATGTAGGTTATGGCTTTGGAACCAATGACGGCATTACCCACCGCGCCGTGACACATCTCCTGACAAGCTTGAATGACCTTAAGATGCTGTGCCCTCAGCCCCGGCTTATCCCTCTTCGCCCTTATATTGTCTATTCTTATTTCCTTGCCAAGCAGACTGGCTAAGGCTACAGAATAGCGCACTATGGTTCCACTTCCAGATTTTGCCCCACCGTCTATGCTTATCATGCTTGGAGATCGCCTAGCAGCTCTCCTGTCATTCTGAGCTTTCTGTTTGTCATTATGCCACGTTTCACGTCAAAAATGGCAATATCGCTGGGGCACCGCTGTTGTATAATATCCCTAGCAAAAGATATGTCTAGCTCAGGACGAAGGACCGGGATTGCTAACTTGCCGTTACATTATGGCAAGGTGCCTCCGTGGCTGTTCGAGCGGATGTGCAAGCTGGCTCGAGAGATCGCCATTGTTACCGTAAGCGAATTTGGCTCTAAGGAATTGCTTTGCCGTCTTTCCGACCCTTTCTGGTTTCAAGCCTTTGGCTGTGTTCTAGGTTATGACTGGCATTCCAGTGGTGTTACCACCACCGTCTGCGGCGCTTTAAAGGAAGGAATGAGAGGCTTGGAAAAAGAACTTGGCCTGTTTATTGCCGGCGGCAAAGGCAGGACTTCACGGAAAACGCCAACGGAGATAGAGAACTTTGGACATCTGCTAGGCGTAAATCCAGTGCCCTTAGTTTATGCCAGCCGAATGTCAGCCAAAGTGGATAACTCCGCTCTCCAGGATGGCTACCAGCTTTATCACCATAGTTTCTTCTTTACCCCTGATGGCTCGTGGGCGGTCATTCAGCAAGGCATGAATGAGGCCAACCGTTATGCTCGGCGCTACCATTGGTTAGGGGAGAAGGTTACCGATTTTGTTTGCGAACCTGAATCAGCTATTTGCTCCCAGGCGAAAGGTGAGGCGCTAAATCTAGTGGCTTCGGAGAGCACAGAGGCAAGGCAAGTAATCGCTCGTATCGCCCTGGAAGAAAAACCAGACAAGATTGTAAGCCAACTGATTAAGTTGAAGACTCTGGACTTACCGCGTCGCGCCTACCTGAGCCTTGAAGATATTCACCCCGACAGGCTAAGCAAGATATTCCTTAGCACGTATGAGCATCAGCCACAGGATTTCGAATCACTACTGGGTCTTGAAGGTGTAGGTCCAAAAACTCTTCGTGCTTTGAGCCTTATTTCAGAATTGGTTTATGACACTCCTGTTAGCCTGCGTGACCCAGCACGCTATAGCTTTGCCCACGGCGGCAAGGATGGTCATCCTTACCCCGTGGACAGGAAAACTTACGATAGCAGCATACAGTTCTTGGTTCAGGCTCTGGACAAAGCTAAAATTGGAGATAGGGAAAAGCTCGATGCTTTCAGACGCCTGAAGGCATGGAAAAGCTGAGGCATTGTTGCGTGGCACGAAGTGCGGAAGCAATCGCGGAGAGATTGCTTCGCTTCGCTCGCAATGACAAGCAGGGTTGTTGAAGATACCTGTACCAATAGAATTGACCCGTAACCAGGGCTTGAACTGATATAGGGTGGCAGAAATGGCTGATTTCGATATCGCGTCTTACGTAGCCCACATTGAGGCTAACAGGGCAGCCAAGGACGCTCTAATGCAGAAACTAAGGGCACGCCGACCGCCGCATCGCATTACAGTAACCGACCTGACCAATCTTAAACAAGCTTACTTTCGGAGAAAGTATCCCGAAATCACTCCTCCTTTGGAAAAACAACAGCTTATGTGGGCCGGTACCGGCTTTCATAAGGTTTTCGGGGCTGCTGTTTCCAGCGAGGAATACCTGGAGCAATTCGTAGAAATCGAAGGGATAGTAGGCAAAATCGATATCTACGAAGAGATACCCATAGAGGTGAAAACAACATCAACCACGGTGTCCCCGAAGGGTTTGCTTAAGTACAGGCAGACCTACATTGAGCAACTTGGCATGTATTGCGCTATGGTCAATATCAGCCAGGGGAAAATCATTATCTACCAGCGCCAGGACCAGGAAGCACCTCAGGCTCCCCTCAGCGCTTATCATGTTACCTTCCCTAACCTGGAGGCAATCCGAGATGAAATGCGGCGGAGACGAGATCTCTTGATACACGCGCTTATCTCAAATGACCCCAGTAATCTCCCTGTCTGTTCTTGGCTTGATAGGGGGTGTGATTATTCCGAGGTGTGCGACTGCAGGACTGCATCTGTGCCGCTGTCATATGAGATTGCTGAGTTAGCGGGGCAAATCCAATTTGACGATGTTACCTGTCAGCAATTGCTCAGCAAAGTTGCTGTGCCACAGCCATCCTCACGATTCCGAATGAACGATGCTGTTTTTCCGCGTAAAGCATACTTTGAACGCCTCAAGTCGGCGGAAACTACACTTGACGAAGAAGAATCGCTGCAGAAGAAACAAGACTATCTCCGTGCCATGGATGAATTCGGTTTTCTCGACGCCCTCCGTGAATCACTCCAATATGGTGCTCCGGGTGAAGTGCGGAGTATCCCGGTGCAGTGTGCCTCACTAAGTGACCTGGTTCGGGTTCACCAGGGCTTGCCTACCATCCTGCGGGCCCCTAAGTTTCAGTCCTTAGTGGAGAGACAGAGGCTAGCGTGGGCATTCCCTCACTACTTCCTCCGCCTGGGATTCGAGTGCGCGCTAACGGAGCGCCCTAAAGGCAGACTATTACTCTATTACGCTAAGGTTGACAAAGAGGATACCAAACTAATGGTCTACGATGTAAGCTTTGGAAGTCTGAACGCTCTCAAGAGTGAAGCATTGCGCCGGGTCGAACTTCTGGAAACTGCAAGCTCCCCGTTTGACCTTCCAAAATGCCCCGCTTGGATGTGCCGCAACTGTGAGTATCGGTTGGAATGCGGCGAAGCTTAGATTAGAATAGAAAGGCTCGCGTGAGAAACCAGTGATCACAGCAAAGGTAAGGACTGACTTCCTCTCCGAAACAGGCACAGCGAGCTCTTCGCGTCATTGCGAGGAGCGGCAGCGACGAAGCAATCTGGGTGGGGGGATGGGCTTGTTTGGCGGAGCCTCTCCTGAGCGAGATTCTTCGGTGGCTTCGCTCCCTCAGAATGACCATAGCCAGATGCAGAACGCTCGAAGTCGGGCATGACGAAAGGTGAAAATCTTCAGGCTGCTCAATGGCTTGGAGTTAGGACTTCCGCCCGTGACTCTCAAACCTCATCTTGATGTGAGAAAGCGAGCGTAGGATAATATGAGATAATAAACGTCTGGAGGAGGACAACGATGGTAAAAGTCATGATAAAGCGCCAAATCAAGGAAAACACTGAGGTCAAGGTACATGATTCTCTTGTGGATCACAGGGCGGCCGCGATGCGTCGACCAGGATATATTTCGGGTGAAACCCTGGTGAATACTGCAAACCCCCATGAGATTTTAGTGATAAGCACGTGGCTTTCGCTAGAGCATTGGAAAAGGTGGCAAGCAAGTAAGCAGCGGAAGGAACTAACCGGGTCGCTTAGACCGCTTGTAGCAGAGGAGGAAGTTTCTATCTATTATATCGCGGCAAGGGAAGGGTGAGGCTGCAGAAGAATCAAGAAATCAGACGGTCGGTAGCAGTCATCCTCGCAGTGTTGGATTGGCTCAACTCCTAGTGAAATCCTCATGTCTCATGGCTAGAAGCAGGCATGAGAGTAATCGAGTCTTACTGTCAGTGCGAGCGAAGCGGTGGAGTACCCCAGAACGGCTACGGCGGCCGCTGAGATTGCTTCGGCACTGGCGGGCCTGGCAATGACATGGAGAAGCCTCATTGTGAGGTCTCAGCCTCCTGGCCCCAGGCAGTGAGCCGAAGCCCTGAGCATGGCGAAGGGACAGCGACTGAAGAGCCGGGCTCGCGGCTTTCGTTGGGATGTTACTCACAATGAAGAGGAAAGGTCATGAGGTCAAGCTGTTCTCATAGTGAATCAAAATGAACTGGCTAGACATAATCATTATAGTCATTGCCACTTTGTTTGGCCTGTGTGGCTTGTGGCAGGGAGCTATCAAAGCGGTATTTGGCCTTGTGGGATTGGTGGGAGGCATAGTACTGGCAGGGCATTATTACGGACAACTCGCGGGTGTACTTTCTCCCAGTGGAGCTAGTTGGTCAGGCATAGCGGCCTATGCCATCATTTTGATAGCCACTTTAGTTGTGGCTGGCGCAATCGGCTGGCTTGTGTCACATCTCGTTCACATCACGATGCTTGGTTGGGTGGACAGGCTTGTGGGCTTTGTTCTCGGCTTTGCCGCAGGGAGTATACTATGCGCTGCAATTCTCGCCATCATAAGCAAGTATTTCTTGGGCAGCCAAACAATCATTTCTGAATCAGCGGTAGCAGGGTTCCTGATGAAGCAATTCCCGCTGCTTTTAGCGCTTCTTCCCGACGAATTCGACTTCGTTCGCAATCTGTTCGACTAGTTCCACAGATTCTCCCTTCATGGCCCCGTTGCTTTCTAGAATCCTGGTGGTCCTGTCGCCAATCTGGGTCACTGGCGGGCCGGGAACAAGACGGAGGCGTAATCACATAGGGCATGTTGTTCTGTGGCTGGCAATGACTTCCTCGACCTTAGCCTCAGCCACACCCCATCGGCATAAGATATGCCGCACGAGTTCAATGCCAGCCTCCGTTTCGGGTTGAGCTACCCCAGAAACACCCCTGCTTTGCAAGAATTCAAGCTCGGAATCATTATGAGCGCGAGCAATTACAGCTAGCTTGGGATTAATTCGCCGAGCGTGGTCAAGGGCAAGCCTCACCGCCACAGGGTCGGCGACAGCAAGTACCAGAATGCTAGCGTCCCTGATGCCTGCCTGATGAAGCACATTGGGATTACCTGCGTCTCCATACACACAGGGGATTCCCCTCTCTTGGAGTTCCGATATGGTTATGGGGTCAAGGTCGGTAACCACGTAAGGAATAGCTAGTTGACCCAGAAACCAGGCAATAGTACCACCTACACGACCGTGCCCACAGATTATTACATGGTTGGTCAAATTCGGGGTTCCCGTAGCAAGTTGCTCCCTGCCCGCACCGGCAACTGGCATAACTTCTCTCCGTCTGACACAGATTTTGGAGGTCAAAGAAAAAACAAATGGTGTGAATAATATGGTGATGACGGCGCTGCCAAGTATCATTGAATAGGTATACGCCGTAACCACGCCTACCCACAGGCCCAACTCTGCCAGCACAAAGCTGAATTCGCCAACCTGTATCATCCCTGCTCCTACCAGTGGTACTGTTTTCCCTCGATAGCCGAATATGTAGGTGACGCCAGAGCAGATGGCAAACTTAATTACCATAATGGCTAGAACCAGCAGTAGCAGAGAAGTAATATTGTCGGCCAGAAAACGCAAATCTATTAGCATGCCAATTGACACAAAGAACAGTGCTGAGAACAGATCGCGCAACGGCGCCACATTACCAAGTGCCTGATGGGCGAAGTC
>JADFUX010000009.1 GCA_015222255.1 Chloroflexota bacterium | reverse complement strand
TCCTCATATATTCCCCAAAAATCGCTGTGGTGTTGTATCTCGGTGCCTGCCGTTTCAACGCCGTTAAGCCTTAGGTAAGGTTGAAAATAAGAGCATGGCCAATTACAGAACGACGGCTGCGTCGAAACCCAAAAGTGAACAGTAACTGAGTTAATAATTCCTGTTGTTATACCGGGGTTGTGTAGGGTATAAAAATCTCTTTGCTGGGTGCTGCTCCTTGTCCAAACCCAATCAGCAAACGGGCAGTCAGCAACGCCATCATCGACTTTGTCGTAGTGAGCACCCTTGTTAGGGGGAGCTTGATAATCGATGCCAATAGTGTTGGTATTACCGTTAGGTCGGAGAGTGAGCTCTGCCGCGAGCACCGGAGTGTGGCTCAGGAAAGGAAGACCCAGTGCCACCACCAGCACAAAGGCTGCCAGTAGCCCCAACTGTTTTCTCATTTTTCCTTGCCTCTGTCTTTTTGGGTTACTCGAAGATAAACCTAGAGGACTATTTCCGAATGTTTTGCTCTTATCAAACGGATAGTAAGCGCCATGTTTGTATAGTAACGCATTTCATCTTATTCTCCAAGACTATTGCCAGGTTTCTCAAAAATTTTTCAAAAGTGAACCGTTAATCCCCGAAGAGTAAAGCATACTTCTAGAAAGGAGGAATGTCCGCAGATACATAAACGGTTTACTGCCGAGCAGGTAGGAGTTATATTGAAAGGATACTGCCGTGGGAGATTGGATACAGCAAGGATTGAGGAGGCGTTGTGGGCCAGTAACACTAGATTCTTTGCTCTTCTTTGCTCTCTTGAGGCGGTATCGCTATGACTCAGATAAACTTTGCCTTGCTTATCGCAGGTAGAGCACAACAAGGTTACCTGCTAGAATGGAACATGAGATTGAGAAGGAATTGACGTTGGAGAAGAATTTGACCTGGGGTGCCCCCATGTGCGCGAAAAACTTTCTGCGCAACGAGACTTCAGACTAATGGATTGTGATCCAGACCAGGAGCCGTTAAAGTTTATAGATGCTTATTCCGTTGATGTTGTGTTGCTTGACATCGACTATCCTATATCAAGAGGCCTAGAGCTCGGCAGGGGAATTACGCGACATTATCCAAACACCAGAGTCATAATGCTCAGTTCCTATTTCAACGACGAAGAGCTTTTTGAGACCATTAAGACAGGAGCCGCCGCCTATATCGATAAGAGAACCAGCACTGAAGATCTCGTTAGCACCATAAGAAGAGCAAGCCGTGGCGAATATCCTATCAACGACAGCATAATTGCCAGACCTGCGATTGCCGAGCGTGTACTAAGGCAGTTTCAAGAAATGGCCTCAATGGGGCTAGTTAAGGAAAAATTAGCTGCGCCTCTTACTCACAGGGAAATACAAATTTTGAGCTACATTGCTAATGGTAGCACAAACAAGCAAGTCGCCCATGTGCTGGGGATAAGTGAGCAAACGATTAAGAATCATGTGAGCGCAATTCTGCGCAAGCTGAATGCTAATGACAGAGCTCACGCCGTTGCTCTGGCCATCCGCAATCAGTGGGTTTCGGTTCATGAAAGATGAGCAGGAATGAACTGCTGACACGCATTGTAGCATTAGTTACGAAACTAAATGAGTTATACTATCGCGGAACTCATTTCCAATGGCGTTTCCATTCTGGTGACAGCCGCTGGCGTTAACCAATCGCTTCTTTCTCGTTCAGCCTCAGGTCTTGACAAAAGCCTGTTTCGTTCAATGGACAATAGAAGGCTGGACATCCACGGAGAGATGTCCAGCCTTTTCAGGAATCGTAATATCTGAATACTAACCTTAACCCTTTCCCATTCTAAACATCTTAGTTCCGCACACCGGGCATACGCCCTGGGTTGCTGGACTGCCATTCTTCAATGTTACGCTCTTAGCATTCTTCATTTCCCTTTTGGCACGGCATTTCATACAGTATGCTTGCATTTGACCTACCTCCTCTTGCTTTTATCCAGGATGGTAGCGCATACCGGATTCGAACCGGTGATCTCCTCCTTGAGAGGGAGGTGTCCTAAACCCCTAGACGAATGCGCCACACGTAAAGGCAACTTGCAGAATGTATCATAATGGGCTCTGGATAACAAGCAATGCGACTCCTGGAATAAAGGATTCGTGGCCTGTTATCAGGATCTGATAAACCTACAGCTTGTGTTGAACCACTTGAATTGGTAAGCTAACTTAGAAAGGGGCAACAATGGAACAACTAGAAAGGTATCTTGAGCCTACCTCCACTATTGATTGCGATAACGCCTCCGTAAAGGGAAAGGCTTGGGAACTGACCAAAGGGCAAGAAGACCCTGCGGATAAAGCTAGAAGCCTATTCTATTTTGTTAGAGACCAAATCAAGTACAATATGTATGTGCCTTTCCACCTCATAGAGCATTACAAGGCCAGCACAATTCTGCAAAAGGGAGAAGGTTACTGTGTACAGAAAGCTGTGCTTATGACTGCATTGGCCCGAGCAATTGATATTCCGGCCCGCCTAGGGTTTGCTGACATTGTGAATCACCTCCTTCCAGGGAAGTTTCTGGAAATCCACGGCACAAACTTGCTGGTATACCACGGATTCAGCGAGCTGTATCTTGATGACACCTGGATTAGGGTCACGCCCATATTCGATCTCGAGATGTGTAGGAAACACCGAATCATCCCTGTGGATTTTGACGGGAAGAATGATGCCAGATTTCATCCAGTCAACGAAGAGGGTAGGCAACACATAGAATACGTCAGATATCATGGCTCTTTCGAAGACCTGCCGCTTGATGAGATGTTAAATGCTAGACAAGAAGCTATGGGGGAATACTACCAATCATGGACGGAAGAAGTGGTGTGCGGTAAACGAGGGGAAAGTCAAGCTGCCGGGAATTGAAGCATATCCTCATAGCCATGATCAGTAAGTAGGTCCGCCTGTTGAGCAGCGTGCATAGCCAGCTCATCACAGCGCAAATTCTCAGGACTCCTTGCATGTCCCTTAATCCATCCAAAATCAACCTCATGGTGGTCACATAATTGTAAGAGCCTTTCCCACAGGTCGGGGTTCAATGCTCGTTCTCTTCTGTTGCGCATCCAGCCATTCGCCTGCCATCGCTTTGCCCAACCTTGTGACATTGCCTTGACCAAGTACTGAGAGTCGCTGTATAAGGTTACCCTACATCTCTCCTTCAAAGCCTCTAATGCAACGATTGCGGCCATTATCTCCATGCGATTATTGGTGGTCTTGCGATACCCCCCTGATAGCTCTCTCCTATGGTCTTGATATAGAATCACGACTCCGTATCCACCGGGGCCGGGATTCCCAATACAAGCGCCATCGGTGTAAACAGTTACGTGCCTAAATTCTTGCATTGCTAGCACGACCGAGTACGACTACGTGCAAGACAATTCCTTATCGGAGCATACGCCCGATTTGAATCGCGGTTTGCTCAGAAGCAAGCCACCCTGAACTCTAGTATTCCTCTGACCTACACGACAGCTACGGTCAGCAAAATGGCTGGGGATCCAGGATTCGAACCTGGCCTAACTGATCCAGAGTCAGTCGTCCTACCGCTAGACTAATCCCCAACAAAGTAAATTGTACTGGATAACATAAGTCGCGGCAAGAAGTGTCATTGCAGGAAGTTGAGGTAGCTGAGTTTTCCTTGTTATACTTGTGAAAGAGGCTGGTGTGACTGATTGGGATAGTTGCCAAAGGACTTTGGAGGTTCGTTTTAATGACCTGTCCTTATTAGAGCAAGCCTTTGTGCACAGTTCCTACCTTAATGAGAATTCCGATTTCTCCTTGCCTAGCAATGAGCGCCTTGAGTTTCTAGGCGATGCTGTTCTTGGGTTCATAGTGGCTGAAAGTCTTCATATGGAATTTCCGGAACTACCTGAAGGACATCTGACCATGATTCGTGCTTTTCTGGTTTGTCGCGAGAGTTTGAATGAGGTAGCTTCCTCACTCAAGCTTGGTGATTGGCTTCTCCTGGGGCGGGGTGAGGAGGCAACCGGAGGGAGAATGAGACAAAGCAATCTGGCGAATGCCATGGAAGCGCTAATCGGAGCCATATACCTTGACCAAGGGTTAGATGTAGCTAAGGAATTCGTCCTCAGGCAACTCAAGCCACTTCTGGAGAGAACAAGAGCAGGGGCGATAAGCCCCAACTACAAAGCATTATTGCAAGAGTCCCTTCAAAAGCAAACACAGCTAACGCCAAATTATCGCGTGGCTGAAGTCAGCGGTCCGGACCATGACCCACAATTCTCAGTTGAGGTTGTGATAGAAGGAGACGTATTGGCTAGGGGGACGGGAAAGAGTAGGAAAGCTGCTGAAGTAGAGGCAGCGAGGATAGCATGGGAGAAATTGAGGTGTAGCTATGGGTAAAAGGGATTATGCCTGGAAAGAACCCAAGAAAACTAAGAGGGCGGCCAAAAAAACAAAACCGATCTCTGAACTCTCGCCCCAAGTTGAGGCCGAGGTAATTAAGAAGGGCAAAAAAGAGCCAACGGTCGAAGAATAACGGGTGGCAGCGTATTTAGAACTTTGCCGTAGCGGCAAGCTAGAAGAGCGAGTGGAGGCGGCCAGGGCTCTATTGGAGACTTGCCGCGTTTGCCCTCGTTGTTGTGGCATTAACCGTTTGGATGGCGACGTAGGCAAATGCCGCACTGCTAACGAAGCCATGGTGTCAAGCTACGGTCCGCATTTCGGCGAAGAGTCACCATTAGTGGGCAAATATGGCTCGGGTACCATATTCTTCACTAATTGCAATCTTAGATGCCTTTTCTGCCAGAACTATTCCATAAGTCAGCTGGGCGAAGGTGAACGGGTTAGCAAAGAAGAGCTAGCTTTGATGATGCTTTCCCTTCAAGCCCGAGGTTGTCACAACATAAATCTGGTATCGCCAACACATGTAGTCCCCCAAATTTTGGAGGCATTGAAGATAGCGGTAGAATCGGGACTACATGTTCCACTGGTGTATAACACTGGTGGCTATGATTCCGTGGAAACATTGAGCATACTCGATGGCATTGTGGACATCTATATGCCCGATATGAAATACGGCGATGAAAATATTGCCAGAGAACTATCAGGAATTGAGAACTATCCCCAAGTGAACAAAGCAGCAATTAGAGAGATGCATCGACAGGTAGGCGATCTACAAACAAGCCAGGAGGGAGTAGCCCAACGAGGGCTCCTAGTACGCCACCTCGTCTTGCCCAAGGGCTTAGCGGGAACCAAGGACGTGGTTGACTTCATTGCCAAGGAAATCTCTGCAAATACTTATGTCAACATCATGGCTCAATATCATCCTTGCTACAAAGCCCATGAGATCCCGAGCTTGGCAGCGCGCATATCAAAAGCAGAATTGCGGGAAGCAGTGGAGCTAGCTCACCAAGCAGGTCTAAGTCGACTGGACCAGGCTCAGGCAATAGTTTTGCAGCTTTGAAATGGCGCACATGGCTCATCTTTCAGCCACGGTTCATGGTCGCGTCCAGGGCGTCTTCTTCCGCTACTTTGTTTACGATATGGCCAAACAATTGGGATTGAAAGGCTATGTGCGCAACTTACCTAGTGGTGATGTCGTGGCGGTTAAAGCTGAGGGAGATAAGAGGCAGCTTGATAAGCTAGTAGAACAACTAGAGATAGGGCCCCCTGGAGCTTGGGTTAGGAAGTTAGAAACAAACTGGGCAGACTATTCAGGCGAATACGGCGATTTTCGCATAAGATATTAGATGTGCAGGAATAACCCCCCTTGCAACGTCAAGAATTGTTTCCGCCGTGAAATGAGCCTCCATCGCAAGATACAACTTGGAGCATTCTATCCTAACAACTGAGCCGTGCAAGCT
>JADFUX010000062.1 GCA_015222255.1 Chloroflexota bacterium | reverse complement strand
ATCGAGAGTACCGAGGCGTGGATGAAGCTACAGACGTGCTTGCCTTCAGTATGCTTGCCCCAGAGGAAGGTGATTCTTCCTTCGTTCTCCCTCCCGACGGCATAACTCATCTAGGAGAGGTGATCGTCTGCTACCCTCGGGCAGTGGAGCAAGCCCAGGAACAAGGACATTCCGTTGATAAGGAGCTAGCACTATTGGTTATTCATGGGATACTTCATCTCTTGGACTACGACCATGAGAAGCCGGAAGAGGAAGCTAGGATGAGAGCCAGAGAAAAAGAGCTTCTCGAGGAAATCGCTTAAGGAGCAGGACTATGAGTAAGCCTTTTCGCATCTGCCAGGACATATACATCATCGGCAGCAGTGAGATATCCCATCCCTACGATTGCTGTGTTTACCTGGTTGACGTGGGAGAGCTAATCCTCATTGACAGCGGCGCAGGGAGAAGTTTTGGCAGGCTGGTGGATAATATTCTTACTTCAGGATTGGCTCCGGAAAAGATAAGCACGGTGGTTGTTACGCATCGCCATATTGACCATATTGGCAGCCTGGCTGAGTTCAAACAGAACTATGGCGCCAAGATAGTAGCCCATGAATCAGATGCCGAAGCAATTGAAACGGGAAAAGGCACTGGCGCTGAGCTTTACGGGGTGAGCTATGAGCCTTGCCAGGTGGACGTTAAGCTGCAAGGGGCAGAACAAAAGCTGATTTTCGGTGGACAGGCGTTCATTGCCCTTCATATCCCCGGTCATACCAGGGGCAGCATCGCCATATATACAGACATGGGTGGCAAAAGAATCCTCTTCGGCCAGGACATACATGGACCTTATGAGGCTATGTGGGGAGGAGAACCGAAAAAGGCGATTATCTCCTTACAAAAGCTGATTGACCTTAAAGCTGACATACTGTGTGAGGGGCACTTTGGCATTTACCAGCCAGCAACAGAGGTCAAAGGTTACATAGAAGGTTATCTCCGCCAACTACAAAGAACGGCCAAGGTTGACTGAGTAGAAGGCATTGGAATTGGTGGTGTTGGAGTTAGGAGGAGCGCATATGCTTGATTTCAACAGGTTTGAGGTTCTGAGCTTTGATTGTTACGGCACCCTTATTGATTGGGAAAAAGGTATCTTGGGAGCATTGCAGCCTGTTTTAAAGGCCCATAATGTGGATTTGACCGATGCACAAACCCTTGAGCTTTATGCTGAACTGGAGCCGGAAGCCCAAAGGGAAGGCCAATATGTAGAATACAAGCAGGTTCTCCGAAAGGTGATGCAGGAATTTGGCAATAGACTTGGGTTCACGCCCTCGGAATCTGAATTGGAATGCCTCGCCAGCTCATTAAAGGACTGGTTGCCCTTTCCCGATACTGTTCCCGCACTGAAGACTCTGAAGAAGAACTTTAGGCTCGCTGTGATTTCCAACATAGATGATGACCTCTTTGCTTTTTCTGCAAAACACCTGCAAGTCGAGTTTTGCTGGATAATCACGGCGGAGCAGGCAAAGTCCTACAAGCCATCACAACGTATCTTTGAATACGCCATCGAAAAGATTGGTTATCCTCCCGAAAGAATATTGCACATTGCACAGAGCGTCTATCATGACATAATTCCGGCAAAAGCCATGGGGCTGTCAGCTATCTGGGTCAATAGAGGGAAGGGTCAACAGGGTTTTGGAGCGGCACGACCAGCAAGTTGTGACTCCGACTTGGAGATACTTGATCTGAAGTCGTTGATCTCTTACATGGGCCTAGAGCCACGATAACCCATGTTAAGGCCTAATCCAAGCCAGTAGAGGAAAATCAAAGTTGAATAGCCCTTGGCTTCACCCGGCATTTCTCAGCGGCAACAATAGCCTGGATCTGAGAAATGACATCGTCAATTCTATCCTGGTGGCTCGTTATCACATAGTCGAAGAGTGGCAGGCATTCTATCTCCTCTTCGGCCTTCTCTAACCTTAGGGCTACACCTTGGGCAGGTTCACTATGGCGTTGCTTCAGCCTCCTTTCCAACTCGCCCATGGAAGGGGGCATAACAAAGATGAATAGCGCTTGGGGCAGGATTTCCTTGATAGTAGCAGCGCCTTGAACATCCACCTTCACTATCACATCCTTCCCTTTAGACAAGGCCTGGGTTATTTCATCCTTGGGTACACCATAGTAGTTGTCATACACCTTAGCGCATTCCAAAAGCTGACCTTTGTCTATCATGCCCTGGAACTCTTCTTGAGACAAAAAGTGGTAATCTACCCCGTCTTTCTCCCCGGTACGCTCAGGCCGTGTGGTGGCGGTAACAACATAATGGAATGAGTGCTCCAGTTCCTTCATTCTTTTGAGTAGAGCGTCCTTGCCTACCCCTGAAGGCCCGGAAAGGACAATGAGCAGAGGTCTTGCTTCCGCTCTCGCTGAGGCAGTCAATTCATAGTTCAACTCTCTCCTCAACTGGCGAGGATGGTGTGGCCAATCTGTGAATAATAGTCTCCGGTGACACAGCAGCCAGAGTTATGTGACCGGTGTCAAAGAGAATGGCAGATTTCGCTTTTCTACCGTGAGTGGCATCAACCAAAAGCCCTTTGTCTCTTGCTTCTTGAATGAGACGCCTAATTGGCTGTTGATTTATAGAAAGGAAGGCAATTGCTCTATTTGCAGCTATGACACTGCCAAAACCTATGTGAACTAGTTCCGTGCGCATGTCACCTCCCAAAGATTCAATTCGAAAAAGCTACCGTATTGCTTTGCTCGGCTTGCAACGACAACAAATCCTGCCAGAAGCTAGGATATGAAACTTGCGCTATCTGAGCATGTTTGATTGTTGTTTCGCCCTCAGCTATCAACCCGGCAATAGCCAGGCTCATAGCCAGGCGGTGATCGGAATGAGTGTCAACCTCCGCCCCCAACAAGAGTCTACCCCCATGAATCACCATGCCATCGGGTAACTCCTCAACCTCGACGCCCATCTTGGAAAGCTCCTGTGACACCGAGGCAATCCTATCTGACTCTTTTACTCGCAGCTCAGCAGCGCCCCTGATAACGGTCTTGCCCTTAGCCACAGAACCAGCTACAGCCAATATCGGAATCTCGTCGATGAGCCGCGGGATCATGTCGCCTGCAACCTCAATTCCCCTTAGCTCACTGGATTCCACCACGATATCAGCCAACGGCTCATCAGCTTCCAGGCGTTCGTTCTCTATCCTTAGTCTAGCTCCCATGGCGAGAAGGGCGTCAATGATTCCGGTCCTCGTAGGGTTAATGCCACAATTCCTTATGATTACCCTTGCATTGGGATGAATTGCTCCAGCAACCAGGAAGTAAGCTGCGGAACTGATGTCACCCGGGATACAGAGGCTAAGGGGAGACAAAGGGGAAGTCAAGGGACTCAAGGAGATTGAAGCGCCGTTGCTTTCTAAGTGAGCTCCCATCCGCTTAAGCAATCTCTCACTGTGGTCTCTTGAAGGGACCGGCTGATGTAATACAGTCTTGCCTTGAGCAGACAGCCCGGCTAGTAGGATTGCCGACTTGATTTGAGCACTGGGGAGGGGCAAGAGGAATTCTATGCCACGGAGCTTTCCACCCCTTATGACTAGAGGAGCAAAGGAATCCTTCCCCCTTCCATAGATTTCGCCACCCATAGACTGCAAGGGCTTGATTAGCCTTCCCATGGGACGAGAGCGAAGGGAGGCGTCACCAGTAACAACGGAGAGAAAAGGCTGACTGGAAAGAAGACCGCTGAGGAGACGCATAGTCGTGGCACTGTTGTGGGCATCAAGCACGTTGGAAGCTTCTCTCAGCCCATTGCTGCCGGTTCCCGAGATTAGCAAGTTTCCAGGCCCTTTTCTGCTGATTTGCACCCCCAGGGCCTTCAGGCAGCTAACGGTAGCAAGACAATCCTTGCCTGGAGCAAAGTTTCTTACTTCAGCTTTGCCCTCAGCTAGACTGTTGAATATGGCCGCTCGGTGAGAGATAGACTTGTCACCAGGCAAAGCGATTTCCCCTTCTAAGCGAGGGCAAGGCTTTACTGTTATTGTTGTGTCCTGCTTAGCCATTCTTTCCTTGCTTCACTAGCCTCAGCTAGTGCTTCCTCTAGGTGCTTATCCTTCGTAGTCACAAGCTGGCGATATCTCTCCAGCTCACTACCGAATTCATCAATCCAATGCAGTAGCGCCGCTGTATTGGTAAGGCAGATATGAGCGTTGACCTCAGGGTTTCCAGAAGCGAGGCGAGTGACGTCGCGATAGCCGGAGGCAGCTAGCTTAGACATCTTGTCCCAGGAAGGATCCTTGGTGGTCGCGGATACCATAGCTGCTGATAGCAACATGGGAAGATGACTGATGCCAGCCACTAGGTAGTCATGCTCCTGAGCGTCAATGAAAAAGGGCGTAGCCCCCAATCTCTTTACCATGTTCGCCACTTTGTCTATTGCCTGGGTTGAGGCTTTCTTCGCCGGGCTGAGACAATAGATGCAATCTTGAAATAGCCTGGCATCGGCGGCTTGAATTCCCTGGGTTTCTTTGCCCGCCATAGGATGTCCACCAATGAAATCCACCGTCGGTGGGAGTAGCTCTTCTGCCCAGCTCATAACATCAAGCTTTGTGCTCGCTGTATCGGTAACTACGCAGCCACTGCAAAGGTGAGCGGCTATCTCAGATAGAATCTCCTTCACGGTGAGAACCGGAGTAGCAATAACAACAGTCCCGGCTTCCTTTACTACGTCCTTAAGCTTCGTTTCAACCTTGTCAACTACGCCCAAGCTCAACGCAGTAGAGGCAACCTCAGGGCGGCGAACATAACCAACTATCTCACACTCGGGCTGACTGCTTTGCTTTAAGGCAAGTCCTATGGAGCCGCCCACAAGCCCTAGGCCGATGATAGCGACCTGCACCTTTTCATTATAGCATTAATTTGAGCCATAATGGTTTCCGGCTCAGCCTGTGAGAAAAATAAGACCCGTAACTATCTCCGGGGAGGAAAGCCTAGTTGACATAATGCGGTTAGGATATGGGTACTAGCTCTATCAGGTGCTTTCCCCAGGTAATCTGCCAGTGATTGACGGAGATTTCAATACCCTCGTCGTCATGGCGAAGTCCTGAACCTTGCTCAGTACCTTTTCTTGCTGGTCAGCCAGCTTACCGCGAAAAGCAGAACAGCACTCGCAGCGAATCCTATTAGGCCGAAGT
>JADFUX010000061.1 GCA_015222255.1 Chloroflexota bacterium | reverse complement strand
GCGCGGAAAAGCGACGGCCTTGTTGATCACATCGTCGCCATAGGTGTTATCGGATATGATGACGACCAAGAGATAACTCTGGGTGATGTCTTCACTTTCGACGATAAATGTTACGATTGTAGCATTCACGACAAAGTCCTTATCGCCCTTCCCAGACTGGACTCCGTAGCTTCCCGTTTTGCTCAGAGCCAACGAATTAAAGTCTTCGACGAGGAAAGTCTGGGGGCATTTTTGGCGTCGCCAGCACCCATAACACAACCGGAGGCAAATATCTCTACCCGCTTTGGGACAAAGCTTGAATTCTTGCAATCTCTCCGAGATTCCGGGTATCGGGTTGAGGAGAGGGCCAAGATCAAGGGGAAATCTGGTGCCGAGTATATCTTTGATATTCTGGCTGAGCAGGATGAGGGCTTTATAGTTCACAGAGTAGGTATAGATGTGATAGCCGACGGCGGAGTGAGCCTAAATCAGGTATCCCTGTTTGATACTAAGGCTTACGATACTGGAATCTACGAAAAGGTTCTTTTAACTTCGGGTGTGCTCAGCCCCGAAGCCGGACAATTCAGTCAGCAGCAAAGAATAAAGGTAGTCAAACTTGGCAGCCAAGTTGAGGAGACGGCCGCCAAAGAAGAGGTCCCCCGGGAACTGCAAGCATCCACCATTCAGACTGCTGTCGAACAGTTGCTGGCCAAGAGACCTGAAGCGGCAGAGGCAAAGGTGCTTAAGCGTGCGGCCCAGCCTGAGGCCCTCCGGCTAATCCCCGAAACCATGGCAAGGAGATTCCATGCCATGCCTGTAGCTGTTACCGACAACGCCTTACAGGTGGCTATGGCAAACCCTGCCGATATATTTGCTCTCCAAGCTTTGGCCCTGCAGAGCAGGATGAGAATAAAACCTGTAGCCGCAGGTCAAAGGGAAATCCAAGAAGCTATTGACTTCAATTACAGGGGGTTTGGGCAAATTGAAGAACAGGTAGCCCGCATAGCCAGAGACACCGAAGAAACGGATGTCGAGGACCTCATTGAGGCCACTGCTGATGCTCCCGTTGCCAGCGCTTTGCAGCTCATCATTGATGAGGCTGTCAAAGCTAGAGCCTCCGATATCCATATCGAGCCCGAAGAGGACAGATCGAGAATCCGCTATCGCATTGATGGTGCCCTTCAAGATATTATGTCCTTACCCCCGAGAATACATCTGCCCCTCACCTCAAGGATAAAGATAATGGCTGATATGAATATTGCAGACCGCCTCCGCCCCCAAGACGGGCAGTTCTCCACTGAGGCTAAAGGGAGGCTTATAGATGTGCGTGTGGGTACTTCCCCTACTGTCCACGGTGAGATGACAGTCTTGCGCCTTCTGGACAAGTCTTTGGCCATCATAGATTTAGCACAGCTAGGGTTTTCACCCGCTGCTTTAGCTAAATATGAAGATATGCTCAAAGTTCCCTTTGGCATGATCCTGATTAGCGGGCCCACTGGAGCAGGCAAAACCACCACGCTTTATGCCTCGGTGAACCAGCTGGATAACAAATCCCGTAACATAATCACGATCGAGGACCCCGTGGAATACCGCTTTGAAAACATCAACCAGATTCAGGTTAATACTAGGGCTGGGGTCACCTTCGCCAGCGGTCTGAGGGCTATATTGCGTCTTGACCCCGATGTGATATTGGTGGGGGAAATTCGCGATGCTGACACGGCCAGGATAGCCGTTCAGTCGGCCCTGACGGGACATCTGGTCCTTTCTTCCATCCACGCCAACGATGCCGTAGGAGTTATCTTTCGCCTGCTTGACCTGGGCATAGAGCCATTCCTGGCGTCATCTGCGGTTATCGGCGTGGCGGCTCAGCGTATGGTGCGCCGCATTTGCCCCCATTGCTCCACCTATAAGGAAGCCCCCCTGCTGGAGCAATTGGCTTACAGCAACGAGACGGGTGAAAGTCGAGCCCAGTTCCTTTACGGAACCGGCTGTGAGCTTTGCAGCTATACGGGATATCGCGGCAGGATAGGGATCTTCGAAGTTTTGCCCTTGAGCGACAATATAAGGATGCAGATATTAAATCGCGCCAGCAGTTCTGAGATTCGGCAACAGGCGATTGAAGAAGGGATGGTGCCACTGATTAAAGATGGCATGCTCAAGGCGAAAGCAGGCATCACCACTCCGTCTGAAGTCTTGCGCAATGCCTACTTCATAGAGTAGTTGTGGACTTCCGGTATGTAGGTTACAGCCAGGATAGAAAGCTGGTTAAGGGTAAGGTTACTGCCTCCGGCGAAGAGGCAGCTTTGGACTTACTCAGCTATAGCGGCTACAATGTACTTAGCCTCGAAAAGGTTACGCCCTTCTTCAATGCTGAAAAGCTAAGCTCCGCCTTCTCCACGATAAATCCCCATGACATGGTGATGTTCTCCCGTCAGCTAGCTTTGCTGGTGGAAGCAGGCGCCGATATCGTGTCCGCCCTGGAATTGCTGCGGGGAGGGCTTACCAACCGCACCCTTAAGAAGATAGTGGCCGAGGTGGTTGTTGACCTCCGTAGCGGCCTGCGGCTATCTCAAGCTCTGGAGAAACATCCCAAGGCCTTCTCGCCACTTTATTCCCGCACCATAGTCACAAGCGAGGAAACAGGCAATCTGGAGCGGGGATTGAGGATAATGGCTGACTATATCGAGAGGCAAACGGCTGCCGCCAAAAAGATAAGAAACGCCCTGATTTATCCCATCATTGTGCTGGTGCTGGCGGTCATCGTCATAGCTGTCCTGGTTACCTTCGTTATGCCCGCCTTTATCGGCCTCTATGCTTCACTGGGTGTTGAATTGCCCACCATTACCAAGGTGCTTATCGCCGTCGTCAATTTCCTTCTGGATTACGGGCTATTCCTCTTGGCTGCTATAGCAGTTGTTATCCTCGTAGGCTTTGCCTATAGCAGAACTCCGGCCGGCAGGTATCAGTGGGATAAGCTCAAGCTCAGGCTTCCTAAAATCGGACGTATCACACTGGTCAGCGAGCTATCACGTTGCTGCCGCACCATTTCACTCTTATATCGTGCTGGAGTGTCCGTGCCTGACATTATGACCCTTGCCATCAGCGGCGCCAGCAACAGAGTGGTCTCCAGAGCCCTTACCGAAGTCAGGGAGGAAATGCTTAAAGGCCAGGGCTTAGCCCGACCAATGTCACGAAATGCTATCTTTCTTCCCATGATGGTGCAAATGGCGAGTGTAGGCGAGGGAACTGGCAGCCTCGATATCACCATGGATACTGTGGCACAGAGCTATGAAATGGAAGCCGACGACCGCACCAATATGCTTATCTCTATGATCACGCCAACTATGACCATTATTATGGGAGGGCTGGTAGCTTTTATCGCCTTGACCGTTGTCACGACCATGTACTCCATGATGGGGGCGGTGGTTTAATGATGCCGTCTTGTCATTGCGAGCTTCCGTTTCGTGATTGCGAGCGAAGCGTAGCAATCTCAATCTCTCCTTTGAATGGGAGACGGGGG
>JADFUX010000060.1 GCA_015222255.1 Chloroflexota bacterium | reverse complement strand
GTGGTAGCACTACTATACTGGTGGGGTGCTGTGATATGGGAAAGGCTGCTCACATTATTTGGGTTTGGCTTAGTCATAATAGCTATTGCTTTGGCTGTGGCAATCTGGGTCGTATGGCGGGGGCGCTTCCGCGCCTTGGCAAAGCACTGGAATTCCTTTGTTGGGGGTATTATCCTGGCTTTGGCTGTATGGGGAATGCTTTCCTTTTTCGACCTGGGAGGTACATTTGGCCAGAGCATGATAGGTACTTCTGCTATTTGGGGAGGGCTTCTAGTAGCTGGGCTTGTCGTTTTGGGCGTTATCTTCCTGGCCCCTCACAAAGCTTGGCATGTGGTGACAAAAGCTTCCAGGGCTACCTGGCGTTTCCTCACCAGGCTTCCTCGGCCCCGCCCTAGAGTTGTGCATCCCCAACCTACGCCTGCCCAGACTACATCTTCTGAGGTAAGCAATCTCAGTGCAATGAGCCGAAGCTCTGAGCGCAGCGAAGAGGAAGCAAAGCAGACTGCTGGTGCAAAGCTCGTTGTAGTTCCTGGCGCAAAGGAGGAGGTGGGAAAACATGAGCCAATTGTGACCCCTGGCGGTTGGCAGATTCCCCCTATTGATATCCTGGATAAGCCAACTGAGGCGAAGTTGGACGAGGGTGATATTGAGAGGCGAGCAGAACTGATAGAAGAGGCCTTGGCTAGCTATGGTGTGGAGGCGAAAGTAGTTCAAATAAATACTGGTCCAACGGTAACACAATTTGGCGTTGAGCCTGGCTGGGATCGGAAGTACAAGGAGATCAAGGAAAGGGGGAAGGACGGCAACATACAGGTGAGGTTGGAGGAGGTGTCGAGGACGAGGGTGAGGGTAGACCGCATTACTTCGCTGGCGAGTGATTTGACTTTGGCGCTGGCTGTGTCCAGTATTAGGATTGAAGCGCCGGTGCCCGGCAAGTCGATGGTAGGTATTGAGGTGCCTAACACCACCTTTGGCTCAGTAGATCTTCGCAGCGCGGTAGAAACTGTTGCTTTTCAAAGGATCAAAGCTAGGTCGAGCTTGGCTATTGCCTTGGGCAAAGGTGCCGGCGGCGATCCTGTGGCAGCTGATTTGGCTAAAATGCCCCATTTGCTCATCGCTGGAGCCACTGGCAGCGGCAAGACTGTCTGTCTTGATTCTATTGTCGCTTGCCTGCTCCTACATAATAGTCCCGAAGATGTCCAATTTATCATGGTTGACCCTAAGAGGGTGGAGTTGGTCGCTTTCAATGGTATACCTCATTTGGCTGCACCCGTAATTGTAGATGTTGACCGAGCCATAAATGCATTGCGGTGGCTTAGTCGCGAAATGGACCGGCGGTACCGCCAATTCGCTGAGGCCGGAGTACGCAATATCGATGGTCATAACAAAGATTGCCTGCCTGAGGACAAGTTGCCGTATTTGGTGCTCGTCATCGATGAATTAGCCGACCTCATGATGGCAGCCTTTGATGAAGTAGAGCATGGCATTTGCAGGTTGGCTCAGCTAGCCCGGGCAACGGGTATTCACATCATTGTGGCTACTCAACGCCCCTCTGTAGATGTGATCACAGGGCTTATTAAAGCTAACTTTCCTACTCGCATCAGCTTTGCAGTTACCTCCCATATTGATTCACGGACTATCCTTGATACGGTGGGTGCGGAGAAACTGCTAGGCAGAGGTGACATGCTTTACATGCCCACTGAGGCTAGCAGGCCCAAGCGCCTTCAAGGCAGCTTCGTCTCTGATGCTGAGATAGAAAGGGTAGTGGATTTTTGGGCAAGACAGCGCAGACCTGCACCGAGGTCTATCGATTTGGATGAGGCAGGTCAGCCTTCTATAGCGGGTCGAACGATAAGTCCTCCTCCAGACTCCCTTTGGGAGGAGGCAAAGCGTCTGGCGCGGGAACACGAGCATATTTCCGCTTCTTTTCTACAGCGCCGTCTTCGCATTGGCTATCCTAGAGCGGCTCGCCTTATGGAGACACTACAGCAAGAGGGCCTGATAAAAGTAAGCCCTCCTGAGAGTGAGAAATAGTCAAGGGAGGTCAAAATGCAGTTTGAGGATATCACCTATGAAAAGCCGTGGGCTATGGAAGGAGCAGCGAGAATCATGATAAATCGGCCCCAGGTATATAACGCCTTTCGGGGAAAGACTACTGTAGAGCTCAAAGAGGCTTTTGAAGATGTAAACTCTGATGACAGCATCGGAGTAATAGTCCTCACTGGTGCCGGTGACAAAGCCTTTTGCACCGGGGGTGATGCCAAGGATGTTGCTCCGGGAAGGGCAGGTTACTCTCCTGAAGTGAAGAAAATCGTTGATGTTCATCGTCTCATAAGGGAGGCTCCCAAGCCGGTGATTGCTGCGGTTAATGGTTATGCCATAGGCGGGGGTCACGTGCTCCATATCGTTTGTGATCTTAGCATTGCCTCTGAAACCGCTAGATTTGGGCAAGCCGGTCCTAGAGTGGGAAGCTTTGACGCTGGATTTGGCTCTGCTTACCTGGCTAGGGTGGTAGGGGAGAAGCGAGCCAGGGAAATATGGTTTCTATGTCGACAGTATAGCGCTCAGGAAGCTTATGAGATGGGTCTAGTTAACAAAGTAGTGCCTCCTGATAAGTTAGAGGAAGAGGTGAAAAGCTGGTGCGAGGAGATACTGGCTTTAAGCCCGACCGCCCTCAGATATCTTAAGGCTTCCTTTAATCAGTTCACAGACAGCATATATGGCATCGAAGCCATAGCTATGGACGCCCTGTGGCAATTCTATGAAACTGACGAGGCAAAAGAGGGGAGAGCAGCTTTCTTGGAGAAGAGGGCTCCAGATTGGAGTAGGTTTAGAAAAGCTTAAGCTAATCTATGATTAATTCTGGTTTTGAGAGAGGAGGCAATAATTATGTTTTTGGAAAGGTATCGATTGGATGGGAAAGTTGCCGTAATTACGGGGGGTTCCAGGGGTATTGGGCGTGCTATCGCCCTGGGTTTTGCTGAGGCTGGTGCCGATATAGTGGTGGCTAGTCGCAAGCTGCCTGACTTGGAGGTGGTGGCTGCTGAGATCTCATCTCAAGGGCGCCGTTCACTGGCTGTCGCAACTCATGCTGGGCGCAAACAGGATATTGAGAATTTGGTGAAGAGGACAATGGACGAATTCGGGAGGATCGATATCTTGGTTAATGATGCCGGTACCAATCCGGCCTATGGATGGCTCGTAGACGTAGAGGAAGGGGCATGGGACGCAACCATGGGCGTTAATCTAAAGGGCTATTTTCTTCTAAGTCAAGCTGTAGCTAAGATAATGATTCAGCAGAAGAGTGGTTGTATCATTAACCTTGGGTCGGTTGCGAGCTTTCAGCCGAGTGAAATGATGGGCGTTTACAGTATTAGCAAGGCGGGTGTTGTATCGCTGACTCAAGCTTTAGCGCTGGAGCTGGGCAAATATGGCATAAGGGTTAATGCTATCGCTCCTGGGACGACAAGAACTGACATGACCAAACCGCTCTTTGAAGATGAAGGTTTTGTCGAGGCCCGCGTGGCTCGCACCCCGCTTGGTTCTCTTGGTGAGCCAGAAGATATGGTTGGAGCAGCTATTTTCTTGGCTAGCGATGCCTCTCGGCATGTTACCGGTCAGACTATTGTTATCGACGGCGGCCATCTAATGTCCTGAGTTTAGACAACTGCTTCTTTCTTTCGCTGTAGGAGTCGCTGGGCACTCTTAGTTGCTGTGCCATCTTTTCCGTCTTTTGACCTCTTTAGGTTTGGTTAGGGGGCCCATCATCTCCTCGTCTTTCCTTAGCTCAGTGATGCGATCACGCAGGAGGGCTGCTTTCTCAAACTCCAAATTTTTGGCTGCCGCTTTCATCTGGGATTCCAGACGTTTGATGAGACGCGCCATTTCCTCTGTGTCAATTGGCATGGCCAAATAGGGAGTTCGAGTTTCTGCTACAGCTTGAACACGCTGGGCAATGTCTTTAATTGCTTTCTTTATCCCTTGGGGAGTTATGTTGTGCTCTTCGTTATAAGCCTCCTGAATCTTCCTGCGGCGTTGAGTTTCCTTTATTGCTTGCTGCATGGATTTTGTACTGGTGTTGGCGTACATTATGGCATGGGCGTTCACATGCCGGGCAGCCCGCCCCATTGTCTGGATAAGCGCCTCCTCTGACCTGAGATAGCCCTCCTTATCGGCATCGAGTATGGCTACCAAGCTCACCTCGGGCAAATCCAGCCCCTCGCGAAGCAGATTAATGCCTACAACTACATCATAGACCCCGAGGCGAAGGTCGCGGAGAATCTCTACTCTCTCCAGCGTCTCTACCTCTGAGTGAAGATAGTGGGTTTTTATTTCCATCTCCCTGAGGTAATCGCATAGCTCTTCAGCCATTCTTTTGGTTAAGGTAGTCACCAGACAGCGCTCTCCCTGTTGCACGCGACTTCTTATCTGATAGATGAGGTCATCAATTTGCCCTTTAATTGGCTTAACCTCTACGGTGGGTTCCAGCAGTCCCGTAGGACGGACCAATTGCTCAACCACCTGCTGGCTATGCTGGTATTCATACGGTTTTGGCGTGGCTGAAACATAAATAACTTGATTGATGTGTTTTTGGAATTCGTCAGAATTAAGCGGACGGTTGTCCAGGGCTGAGGGAAGACGAAATCCGTAGTCAACTAGAGTCTGTTTTCGAGAGATGTCGCCATAATACATGCCCCTAATCTGGGGCAGGGTCATGTGTGATTCATCAATGAATAGCAAGAAGTCATCGGGAAAATAATCGAGCAAGGTCCATGGTGTGCTTCCCGGAGCCCGCCGTTGGAGATGGCGGGAGTAGTTCTCTACCCCTGTGCAATAACCCAGCTCCTGGAGCATTTCCATGTCATAATTTGTCCGCGCCTCGAGCCTTTGGGCCTCAAGAAGCTTGCCCTGTGACCCTAACTCCTTCAACCTATCCTCTAGCTCGTCTCTGATATCGTTCATTGCAGCCATAAGGTTATGATAGGGGGTGACGAAGTGTTTGGCGGGGTAAATATCCACCTGGTCACGCTGAGCAAGCAATTCGCCAGTTAAGGGGTCAACCTCAGCAATGCGGTCAATCTCGCTCCCCCAGAATTCTATTCTCAGGGCTGTCTCTTCATAGGCTGGCAGGATTTCCAGGGTGTCACCCCGAATGCGGAATTTGCCTCGGGTAAGGTCAAAATCGTTCCTTTCATATTGCATATCAACCAGGCGGCGAAGCAACTTATCTCGCTCATAATGCGCATTCGTTTTCACAGTGACTGCAAAGCTATGGTATTCCTCAGGTGCGCCCAAGCTATAAATACAGGAGACCGAGGCTACTATGAGTACATCCCGGCGCTCGAAGAGACCTTTGGTGGCAGCATGGCGCAGTCTATCAATCTCCTCGTTTATATCAGTTTCCTTCTCAATATAGGTATCGGTGCTGGGGATATAGGCCTCGGGCTGATAATAATCGTAATAACTAACGAAATACCCTACGGCATTTTCGGGGAAGAATTCCTTGAACTCCGTGGCTAGCTGAGCAGCTAAGGTTTTGTTATGACAGATAACTAACGTAGGTCTCTGCACCCTTTCAATGGTGCTGGCCATGGTGAAAGTCTTTCCGCTGCCTGTGACGCCGACCAGGGTCTGTTGTTGGTAGCCTTTCTTCAGCCCCTCAACCAGCTTATCTACTGCCTGCGGCTGATCGCCGGTGAGATGGAAATCAGAAGTGATTCTGAACTCAGACATTGGACTCTACTCACCACAATAGAAGGCGACACCTAATAGGCCCGACCCAGCAACGACTTGCATCACCGGACTAAATTGAACTAGATAGAACTCGGCGGGCTGGAATTGCTCCTTGATGACACTCGATAGTTCTTCAGCTTCTTGCGGGCGCTCAACTTCCATGACAGCAACATGTAATGGTTCTGCACTACTCACGCTCTCATGCATCAGCTTGATAAGGCTCTTTATGCTTTGCGACTTGGATCTGGCCAGGGCAAGGGGATGTTCTTTCCCTTGGGAGAGCCCAACAATTGGCTTCACGTTGAGCAAAGAGCTTGCCCAAGCAGCCAACTTATTAATTCGCCCTGTCCTGGCTAGATAACGGAGGGTATCGAGGGCGAAGATTGAATTCACCTTCGATTTAACGGTGCTAGCGGCTTCAATTACCCCATCTATGTCCTTGCCTGCCCCGGCAGCGCGAGCCGCCGCCAGAGCGATAAAGCCTTGAGCCATGGTAGCTGTTGCGGAATCGAGCACTTCTACCTTTAGCTGGGGAATGGCCTCTTGTGCCATCTCCGCCCCTGTCTTAGCCAGAGAAATCGTCGAAGTGAATTGGGAAAAGCAAACGATATGGACTATGTTGTTCGCCTTCTGGCTTAGTTCCTTATATGCTTGGGCATAAAACTCTGGAGGCCAGGGGGTGGTATCAACCTTTGGCATGTTTTGGAATTCGTGGACTAATTCCAGAGGCAAATCCTCATCAGTATCCCGGTAAACCTTTCCTCCGACGGTAATCCGGACAGGGATGATGTGAATGCCATATTCATTGATGACCTTCATCGGCAAACAGGCAACACTATCAGTCACAACGGCTACTTTGTTCATATCGCCTGGACTCAGATGATATTTTAGCCTATGCCCTGGAGACTTTGCGAATTCGCAGGGGCATAGTTTTGTTGCAACGCAGTAGCTTGCGTGGCGGAGCTACATCTTGAAATCAAGAAGACCAAGCTTGCGAGACAATGCGTGCGGCACATGCTTTTGCCTCCCGGGTTTTGGCTACTGGATTAACCATCGCGCTAGTGTGCGCACCAGCCTAGCCTTGGATAAAGGCGAAGTGAAGGCCAGTTCCCAGCATATCCTTGCCCAGGACTCCCTTCTCTTGCTTGCGCCATGGCAGTTCTCAAACGTTCCACTGCCAAGGAATATTCTCCTCACACTGACACACTTAGCATCCGTTTTCCTCAGGCGTTCTACTTCGTTGCAGGCTATCCTTACCTCGCTGAGCACATAATTTATCAACGCTACTTGGGGTTGTGGTGTCAACAGGCATAGTTGCTATAATGGAGCGATACCTATACACACGAAAAAGATTCATATGAAAGGCGATTATTCCACAGAAGGGCTGAGGTCTATGGCGGCTGATATATTCCTTGCAGCTATCAGGAGTGTGAATGCCTATGAAGCGGTCAAGAGCTGCGCAAGAATTGAAGGAGAGCGTCTCACTGTTGGAACCCCCAGTGGCGAAAGAGAGGTTTTTGAATTCAACAAGTTCAAGAGAATCTTCGTAATTGGTGGCGGGAAGGCTAGTGCTTCCATGGCACAGGCGATAGAGGAGGTCTTAGGCACTAGAATTGAGCGAGGTATTATCAACGTGAAGTATGGACATATCGCCGACCTGGGCGTTATTAAGGTCAATGAAGCTGGACATCCGATTCCGGATGAAGGAGGGTTGAGAGGCGCTCAAGAGATCGTTTCACTTCTTAGAGATACAGATAAGGATGATCTGATTTTTGTACTAATCTCAGGGGGTGGCTCAGCCTTGCTGCCTATGCCCAGTGAAGGGATAAGTCTGGAAGAAAAACAAGAGCTAACGAGATTGCTCTTAAACTGCGGTGCGGACATCAAGGAGATAAACGCTGTTCGCAAGCATATTTCTCAGATAAAGGGAGGGCAACTTGCCAGGCTCAGTTATCCTTCAACAGTCATCAATCTGATACTCTCGGATGTCGTTGGGGATTCATTAGATAGTATTGCTTCAGGGCCTACGGTTCCAGATAATTCGACTTTTTCTGCTGTTTTGGCGACAATCGAGAAGTACGGTCTTCT
>JADFUX010000008.1 GCA_015222255.1 Chloroflexota bacterium | reverse complement strand
TTCCTCAACTAAGCCACGGAGATTATGTGGTTCACGTTGAGCATGGCATTGGCAGATTCAAAGGCTTGACCAAGATGACCACTGATGACATTGAGCGTGAGTACCTTATCCTGGAATACGCTGCTGACGACAGGCTCTATGTGCCCACAGATCAAGTAGGGCGTCTCAGCCCCTATTTTGGTGCCAGCGACCAGCCACCGCCTTTGAGCCGACTATGGACTCAAGAATGGGCGCGAACGAAACAAAGAGTCAAAGAGTCAGCGGCCAATAGTGCTCAGGAGCTTCTTAATCTTTATGCTTCCAGAGAGCTAACCCGCGGCTTTGCTTTCTCCCCCGACACATTGTGGCAACAAGAACTAGAAGCTTCCTTCCCTTATATGGAGACTCCCGACCAGCTTGAGGCAATTGCCTTAGTGAAGGAGGAGATGGAAAAAGCCAAGCCGATGGAGCGGCTTATCTGCGGAGATGTGGGCTACGGCAAGACCGAGGTGGCTTTGCGTGCTGCCTTCAAAGTGGTCATGGATAATAAGCAGGCAGCTGTATTAGTTCCTACTACCGTGCTGGCTCAACAGCATTTCATTACCTTCAGCGAAAGACTGCAGGTTTTCCCCTTAAGAGTGGAGGTGCTGAGCCGATTTTGCTCTCCAAAAAGGGAACGACTTATCCTCGATGGCTTGGTCGCGGGCACGGTAGATATCTGCATCGGCACTCACCGCTTACTACAGAAAGACGTCGTCTTCAAAGATTTGGGCTTGGTAGTTGTGGATGAAGAGCAGAGGTTTGGCGTAGCCCAAAAGGAGCAGCTTAAGCAACTAAGGAGAGAGGTGGATGTCCTTACTCTCAGCGCCACACCTATTCCCCGTACCCTGCATATGTCCCTGGCCGGGATCAGGGATATGAGCATTATGGAAACACCTCCTGAACAGCGCTTGTCCATCAAAACCTATGTTGGAAATTACGATGAGGCGTTAGTTCAGCGGGCGATACTGCATGAGTTAGAGCGAAATGGTCAGGTCTTCTTTGTTCATAATCGGGTTCAGAGCATCGCCATAGTCGCAAGTAGATTGAAGGCTTCAGTACCTGAAGCCAGGATGGGTATAGCTCATGGGCAAATGCCTGAGGAAGAACTAGAGAGAGTAATGGCGGACTTCGTCGCAGGCAACTACGATGTTCTGGTTACCACTACTATTATCCAGTCAGGCCTGGATATGCCTAACGTTAATACCCTGATAGTCAACCAAGCTGACAGATTGGGGTTAACCCAGCTCTATCAGTTGAGAGGTAGGGTAGGTCGGGGCGTTAACCGTGCCCATGCCTACTTTCTCTTCGATAAAGGCAAACAATTAACTCCTCAAGCTCAAAAACGGCTCAGGACTATCTTCGAGGCTACAGAACTCGGCGCTGGACTCGGAATAGCCATGAAGGACCTGGAGATTCGTGGAGCGGGAAACCTTCTTGGTGTTAAGCAAAGCGGACATATAGCTGCTGTGGGGTTCGAACTTTATTGTCAATTGCTTGCGGAGGCAGTAGAGGAATTGAAGGCGGAGCGAGAGGGCAAACCCGCAAGAGCCGAACCCGAGATAACCCCAAGCATAGGCTTGCCGCTGACAGCTTATATACCACAGGAATACGTACCCTCCCTAAAAGCCCGACTAATCCTTTACCACAGGCTGGCAAAGGTAGAGCGCATCAACGAGATAGAAGACATGGCTCAAGAGCTTAGGGATAGGTTCGGCACCCTGCCGAAGGCAGTGGGAAACCTCCTTTATTTGGTTAAGATTAAGGTCCTGGCCACTAAAGCTGAGATAGACTCTATTTACACAGAAGAAAGAAAAATCATAATAAAGCCCAGAAGGCCAGAGAAGCTATCTTTGCCAACACGCTACCATGGAGTAGTTAAAGTAGGCCCTACCCAAGTAAGGTTAGACACCAAGCCCCTGGGTGACAAGTGGATAGAAGTATTGGAGGAAATACTGACTAAAGAAGGGGAACTCCTTGGAGTTCCCCTTCTAGGGTAGACTGCGATAGTCTTTCCACCAAAATGCCACAAGCCACTACTTAGCGAGCCATCCCTTACCGTTGGGCAGCTTCCATCCAAATTGGCCCAAAACCGTTACGGCCATGACATAGAGAGCAGCAAGGCCACAGAAAATCAGAACCACAGCGGCAACCTTGGTGAAGACTGCTGGACCGCCCAGATGGCTTATGTCAAGAAAGATGAGCCCCAGGAAAAGTGTGAAGAAGATGAAAGAACTCCCCCAACTGACTCTGAACGAGCCTATCATGTAGATAAAGGTGATAACGGTAAACATCACCAGGAACCAACCGACGTCCGTCGTAGTAATATTCCCGATGCCAAGCTCCATTGCCAAGAGAATGCCTGCGAAGGCCATCCAGAAGGCACCATAGGTGCAGAAGGCAGAAAAGCCAAAATTGTTCCCTGTACCAAACTCTTTGAAGCCGGCAATTAGCTGTGCCAGCCCACCAAAGAAGAGACCACACCACAGAATCGTGCCAGCCCCACTCCAACCAAGGTTATGGAATTGGAGCAACAGGGTAGTGCCACCAAAGCCTGCCAACCCAACAACAGCCGGATTTGCAAAGACTCTCTGTTCCACTTATTAACCTCCTAATGGTTTTAGTACTGGTTTGGTTAGCTTGCTTGCCTATCACCACCACTCTGCAAACTTGTTGAACCACCTCTTAGGCAATCTCGAAAATCATCTAGGCATTGTTTGCCTCGGCCTCACAATTGCATGAGGCGTGCCTGCTACTGCAGGTCACATCCGGGCCCTATCGGCAGGACTTCCCTTACATACATGGCATTTAAGATTACGGCGGCTGAGCCGCAGACAGCAGCGCCACAGATGGTTCCCCTCACGGCAGCGCCTTTGGATGCAAGCGCACTAGAGAAAACCGCGGCAAGCAGCCAGAACAACATGGTTAGCGAAACAAACACAAAAATGCGAAGCCAGAACCTTGCTGATGTGCTTGCAGCCTCGTTCTTACGCCAGGTCTTCAGACGGCAGGCGGCAGGGTCCTGGCAAACGCTCATCTCAGCAGCCACAAGCCACTGGTGCTCACCATTGGCGAAAGCTTCTAGCAGCACCTTATCCCATTGCTTACACCAGTGAAACTGTTCAGCGAGCTGCCCCCAGAATTTCCCAGGACTCTCAATGGATTCTCTGTAGATCCTCCTGCACTCTTCAGTGCTCTCCAGATAGGCTCCTTCGGACACTTCCTTAGGCAGAGGAAAGACAAGCTTCTCCTCAGTCATGGAAATGGCGCCTTTCTCAACTGCCACAATGCTTCCTTTCCAGCCTGTCTAGACATTCGGGTTGGGCATCTGTCAGTGTCCTGTTAAGGCGTCGATTGCAAGCCAAAGGAGCGAATATAACATGTGGCCTAAAACAATACAACGACCAAAGGATGTATTTTTGGTTGACGTTCAGCGAGAATGTCACCCCCATACGTATTTACCAGATGCTGCTTCGCAGTAGCTAGAACGGTCTCGAGCGTGAGAGGGCAGTTGTTGTAAACGTGGATGGTCCTGTGGGGAGACCTCCAGCATCCTCCTGGCCCAAGGAATCCTGGGAGCAAACTGAGCCCTTTGTTATCCCGCCACAGCGGATCTATCCGCTCGCACACGTTGGGCGGAGATAGTGGTGGTTTCGGCAAACAGGGCGGAGTCTGTCACCGCTCACATAGTAAGGGATGGCGTGATGGCTATAGACTCCAGTGCCAACCAGAGAGAAGACCATCTTGCAAGACGCGTCAGAGGCTGGTGGGCAATTTGGACTTCGATGCCATTAAGGGGAAGCTCACGCGATTACCCCGGTCCCCCGGCGAAGTTGACCGACGACCGTTACTATGCCGCTGGTCAACAC
>JADFUX010000059.1 GCA_015222255.1 Chloroflexota bacterium | reverse complement strand
GCACTTTTGGCCGATTACCTCAGATAGCGCAAGATACCTTGCTCATCACAGGAACCGATGATGTGATCCCTCCGCCCGAGAATTCCTTCATTATTGCTGAGCGAATTCCCGGAGCTTGGCTTGTGCAATTCAAAGGCGCGGGCCATGGATTGATGTATCAGTATCCAGAGAGATTCAGCAGAATTGTGCTTGCTTTTCTTCAAGACTAACCGCTTTCCAATTTGGTGTGCCAGTCAGAACTTACCCCAGCCTACCTTCACGATTGGCAGCTCCGGTAGACTTGGAGGATGGGTGAACCCCAAGCAACGGACCAGTACTTAGTATGCCCTCTTTATTCTGCCTCACAAACAAGATGCATAGCTTCTAAACTAAGGGTTAATCACTCCAGGTTGCTTCTCCACTCATATATTGCCCTGCCATTCTTGGCCGTGACCTCAAACATATCTTGATGAAGGCGGCAAGCTATTGAGTAGCTTCAATATTATGAATTATCGTTTCCATCTGCTTTCGGTGTTTCTCAATCATCGTTTCCATCGCTTGGCGATATTCTCCAATCATGGTTTGCATCTGCTGCCGGCATTTTTCGGTCATACCTTCCATTTCCCACCGATATCCTTCAATCATCGTTTCCATTTCCTTGCGATAGATCTCAATCGTCGTTTCCATCTCCTGGCGATATCCTTCAATCATCGTTTCCTCCCTTTGCTGGCGCTAATGTGGGGTCTCCTCCCACAAGGTAACCCTGTCTACCTAAACACCTCACAAGCGCCTATGCTCGCTGAATACCGGCCTTGAAACATCACACAGCTAAGCTGCCAGTCCAGTCCCCAATCATACAGTAATTCAATCTACCTAATCAATGCTTCGCCGGCTCCCTGCTATTCTGTATAGAGAGCCAGCCCCCTCTCGACGCTCTAGAGCCTCGATAAGCGCCTTGTTTTGCGTTTTCTGGGTTGGAAAAGCCCATCCTTTCCTCATTGTTACCCAGCGATTTGCGCATTGCGGAGCGTCTAGAAGCCATTTTTCTCGGCAGCCTCACTCTTCCGAGACATCCTAGAAGCTGAAACCCGACGGGGCGTCACCCCCCATCCAGCACGCAGTTGAGCAAAAACCTAGCGCCACGAACTGCTGAAAACCAACCCTCTGGACGACCGCCGCTACCAAGCACAAATTGACCGCTAGCTGATTTATCAGCTATACTCTGAAGATTTCGGAGGGGTGACCGAGAGGCTTATGGTGGCGGTCTTGAAAACCGTTTTCGCTCAGAAGCGAACGTGGGTTCGAATCCCACCCCCTCCGCTGGAAGGACAAAGGAGGTAATGTGAAGGTCCATGAATATCAGGCAAAGGCGCTGTTGGCACAATTCGGTATCCCTGTTCCTCGAGGGAAAGTAGCTTATACCCCCGCTGAAGCCAGAGGGATAGCTGCTGAGCTTGGCTGTAAGGTGGTGATCAAAGCTCAGGTTTATGCCGGGGGAAGGGGCAAAGCAGGTGGCATAAAGCTAGCCAATACCCCGGAAGAAGCCGAGAAGGCGGCAAGGGACTTGATTGGAACAAGGCTGGTAACCCACCAAACAGGTCCAGAAGGCGTGCCGGTAAGCAAGGTGCTTGTGGAGGAAGCAAGCGATGTGGAGCGTGAGCTCTATCTCAGTATCCTGATTGACAGCACCACCAAGCTGCCGCTCATGATGGCAAGCGAGGCCGGTGGTGTAGAAATCGAGCAGGTAGCTGAAACAACCCCGGAAAAAATATTCAAGGCCTATATCTATCCTGGCATTGGCTTTGAACCCTTCCAGGGTCGCAAGCTAGCTTATGGGATGAATTTGAGCGTGAATCAAGTGAGAGAGGCGCCGAAGTTGATGGAAGGCCTGTACGAACTCCTTATGACCAAGGACTGCTCTTTGGCTGAGATCAACCCCCTGGCTGTCACTGTTGATGGAAGGTTATTGGCCCTGGATGCTAAAGTCAATTTTGATGACAATGCGCTTTTCCGGCGCAAAGACATTCAAGAACTCCGTGACGTAGAGCAAGAAGACCCATTAGAAGTCCAGGCTCGCGAATGGGGGATAAGCAATTACGTTAGAATGGATGGCAACATAGGTTGCATGGTTAATGGCGCCGGGCTGGCCATGGCGGTTAATGACCTTATCCAGTATTGTGGTGGCAGCGCCGCAAATTTCCTTGACATAGGCACGCTTAACACCACTGACCGCGTAGTCAATTCCTTCAAGATGTTTAAGGCTGATTCTAGAGTCAAGGCTGTTCTAATAAACATATTTGGGGGCATGGCCAGGGTGGATGTTATTGCTAAAGGTATCGTGGAAGCGTATCAACAGATGGATATCGACTTCCCCGTAGTCGTCAGACTAGCGGGGACGAATGTTGACGAGGGCAATCGGATTCTGGCTGAATCCGGGATAGACTTGATTGAGGCAAAGGATTTCTATGATGGTGCTTATAAAGCAGTCGAAGCTGCTAAGGGAGCGACGAAATGAGCATACTTATTGATGAAAAGACAGCACTTTTGGTTCAAGGGATTACCGGCGGAGAAGGTAGCTTTCACGCCCAGAGGTGCATGGAATATGGCACAAAGGTAGTGGCTGGAGTCACACCGGGGAAAGGAGGCACTCAACATCTAGGAGTGCCTGTTTTCGATTCAGTGGAGAGAGCTATAGCTGATGCTGGAGCTAATGCTAGCCTCATGTTTGTGCCCCCTGCTTTTGCTGCTGACGGGATCCTGGAGGCAATCGATGCCGGCATGCCTCTAATTGTGTGTATCACCGAAGGTATCCCAGTTACGGATATGGTGAAAGTGCATAGCTATCTCAAAGAGAGGCCGACCCGGCTTATTGGCCCCAATTGTCCCGGAGTCATCTCTCCTGGTAAGTGTAAGGCTGGGATCATGGTTGGGGAAATTCACCGTCCCGGGAGTGTAGGTGTGGTCTCTCGCAGCGGTACCCTCACTTATGATGTTGTAGCTCAGCTTACCAGTTTAGGTATCGGGCAATCTACTTCCGTTGGCATTGGTGGTGATCCCTTGCCGGGCAGCACCTTTGTTGACATTCTAAGATTATTCGAGGAGGATGAAGATACCAAGGCTGTAGTTCTCATTGGTGAGATAGGTGGGACACTTGAGCAGGAGGCTGCTGAATTCATTAGAAGTGAAATGACCAAGCCTGTAGTCGCTTTCATCGCTGGCAGCACTGCTCCACCAGGAAGAAGAATGGGGCACGCCGGGGCAATCATTACCGGCACTGCTGGGAAAGCTTCGGAGAAAATAAAAGCTTTGTCTGCCGCCGGGGCCATCATCGCTGCCAACCCCGCTGAAGTCGGTCTCACCACCAAAGGAGTGTTACCAAAACCCTAGCGGAATCGCTATCAATATGAATCGCTATCCTCTCGTCGAGGAAGTCTTTACACCTCTAACAGCCTCAGAGGTCTTCAAGCTAGTCAAGGACAGCCCTTATAGCTTCTTCTTAGATAGTGGCATGGATCCCCATAAACTGGGACGCCATTCTTTTATCGGCAGTAATCCATTTCTAGTAATGAGCAGCACGGGTACTGAGATCACCTTAGCTCGCGGAGACCAACGGGAAGTCCAGCACGGTAACCCCTTTGATACCTTGGGCAAGCTGCTCAAGACGTATAAGTTAGAGCCCCACCCAGCCCCTGTGCCCTTCCTCGGCGGAGCAGTTGGCTATCTTAGCTATGACCTGTGCCATTTTATCGAGAGCCTGCCATCTACAGCCGTAGATGACCTTGAGTTTCCTGAGAGTTACTTCGCCTTCTACGATGCTATCCTCGCCTTTGACCACCTAGAGGGCAGGGTTTACCTTGTTGCTACAGGTTTCCCTGAATTGGAGGATGATCAAAGGTTAAGACGAGCCAGAATGCGACTTGAGGACATGAAGGACTGGCTTCACTCTGCCATTCCTCCTCAGGAAGTCAGCTTTGAGCCTGCCGAGGAAAGCGGGGATATCCTGCTTAAGTCCAATTTCACCCCCGAGGAATACATCAAAAATGTGGATAGAGTGCGGCAATACATCGCCGCTGGCGATGTTTTCCAGGTCAATCTTTCCCAGAGGTTAGAGGCTAGTCTGGCCATGTCACCCTACGAGCTTTTCAGGCAGCTGAGAAAGGCAAATCCCGCTCCCTTTGCCAGCTATCTCAACTTTGGTGCAGTAACCATTGTCAGCGCTTCCCCCGAGAGGTTCCTTAGAGTTCAGGG